>JAQVYZ010000214.1 GCA_028708485.1 Caldisericia bacterium
AATATATATTTTAATGCATCAATATATGGCTTAGGAAAAAAAGAAGTAGATAAAGTATATCAAGTAGCAAAAATACCAATTATTCCTATGTTAGATTCAAGCAACTTATTCTTATCTGATACCGGACAACCTTTTATGGCTAAAGGTTTGTATTATTGTGATCCAATAATTACAAAGGATTCTTTAGATAGATTTGATCTTTACGATAATAACGGAGAACCCTATAATCCATATCTACTGGCAGGGGAGCAGTTTTCTATAAAAGCTGATGGACTTTGTTTCAAAGAAACGGAAGACAAAGAAGCTTTAATTGTTGGATTGGATAAGGATTTTGTAGTTCTTTTATCAAATTCGGTTTTACCAAAAAAATAAAATGAAATGTTGTACTAATAACATCAGAATGAAATAACACTTCCCCGATGACTCTGCCTGATCAATATCGTTTGGGTTCTTGTTGTACCATGGTGGTGCAATCAAAATTAACGCTAATTCCGCGAGTTCATTCTCGTAATTCACGCTACTTGCGCGAATAGGATTTCGGATTATACTTACATTATGATACCGAGAATAATAGAAAAATTGATCATAGAAAGACTTCTTCATACTACTAAATCTGTTGTACTCTATGGTCCCAGGCAAGTGGGTAAGACTACCCTGGCTCATCATATCCTCGATCAACTTACACTCAAAACGCTCCGAATCGATGCAGATGAAAAGATTTACTCTGATGTTTTGTCCAGCCGGGATCTGAATAAAATTGACCAACTCATTCAAGGCTACGAGGTGTTATTCATTGATGAAGCTCAACGTGTTGAAAACATCGGCATCAACCTGAAGATTATCATTGATCATCACCCCGAAATGAAAGTTCTTGCTACAGGCTCCTCCTCCTTTGATTTGTCCAACAAAATATCCGAACCTCTCACAGGCCGTATCTGGTCTTTTCATCTTTTTCCCATCAGCTGTGAAGAGCTCCTCTTACAAACTTCACCCTTTGATTACAATCGAAACCTGGAAACTTATCTTTTATATGGTACCTATCCTGAGCTTCTTTCTTATTCTCTTGAGAAAGATAAAATTGCCTATCTTCAGCAGATATCGCAATCATCGTTGTATAAAGATATTCTGGAGTTTGCAGAAATTAAGCATGCCAATAAAATCACCAAACTGCTCCAGCTGCTTGCTTATCAGGCAGGTAATGAAGTTTCCCTGAGCGAACTTGGCAATTCCCTGGAACTCAGTAAAGAAACAGTAAACCGTTATATCGATTTACTCGAAAAATCTTTTGTTATATTCAGATTGAGCGGATTTAGCCGAAACTTACGAAAAGAAGTCAGTAAAATGGATAAGATCTACTTTTATGATCTTGGCATCCGAAACAGTCTGATTGGTAATTTTACTCCTCTTCATCTGCGCAATGATGCGGGTAGTTTATGGGAAAACTTCCTGATCATCGAACGAATGAAGTATAATCACTATCACCAGCTTTATCGGAATACCTATTTTTGGCGAGTCTATACCGGCGCTGAAATTGATTACATAGAAGAAGGAGACGGCAATCTTCATGCCTATGAATTCAAATGGAAGCAAAAGTCTTCCCGCTCTGAGGATTCCTGGTTAAAAGCTTATCCTAATGCTCATTTCTCCCTCATTCATCAGGAGAATTATCTCCCCTTTCTAAGTGACCCAGAGCAATTTGCAGTTCCTTGAGCTATACGGATACCAGGTAACGCCGTTTATGGCTTCAGTTTTTGCAGATGGTAAGACTTATCAAGCCAAATTTTACAAGCTTGTAGAAAAGTGAATATGTAAATACCGTGTACTGCAGGACAAAGCTTATATTTCTGATTTTGACCGTGAAGTGGGTAAAAAGATAGTAGAAAAAAAGCAACTTGAATAGTGCAAGCATACAGGAGATTCTGCTGAGGAAGGCACCTTGGTCAGAGATAGGGAAAGCGGAGTGAGTGTGAATAGAAAGGCGTTGATGGTATTTCCATTACTTATCAAGCAGGTATAATAATACTAAGAAATAACAAGGGAGTATGGATGAGTATCGAGCATGTGGTAAGAAAGTATAAAATTGACCAGGAGCCTAATGATTTTTCTTATTGGAAAAACAAATCCTTTCAGGAACGTATTGATGCGTTGGAAACTATTAGATCCGAATATCATGCATGGAGATACAGCGATGCTGAGCAAAGATTTCATCGAGTTTGTCGCATTGTTAAACAAAAACAAGGTTAAATACCTTGTAGTCGGGGGGTATGCGGTAGCCGTTCATGGATATCCTCGTTACACTAAAGATCTTGATATTTGGATCGATATCTCACCCTGCAATATTCAGCAACTGCTTGCTGTTATTGGGGAATTTGGTTTTAGCGATTTAAACCTTGAGCTTCATGACTTCATTGAGCCCGGTTATGTGATTCAGCTTGGTTATCCTCCTTGTAGAATTGATTTACTGACATCCTTGGAAGGGCTTTCTTTTGAAGATTGTTACCCGCAAAAAAATACTCTGACCATAGATGGAATCTCTGTTGATTTTATTGATTTGCATCATTTAAGGATAAATAAACAATCTACAGGACGTTCGCAAGATATTGCAGACTTGGAAAATTTACCTTACTAATCTTTCTCTCTGCGACCCAAGTATGAGATATATGCGGAAAGTTGCTTCAAAAGCTTGAGATTTTTTTGATTCCTGACTCCCTGATTCGCACTGTTTGGGTCTTGGCATCC
>JAQVYZ010000215.1 GCA_028708485.1 Caldisericia bacterium
TGCCACCTTCCGGGCTCACTGTCAGGTAAAAATCAGTCCACATGACCGGCACTACATCATTTACTCCCTCCAGAGCGGGGACATTCACACCCTCATTTTGCGCATTAAAAGCATGTGGCATAGGAATTCCATCCCGCCCCCATACTTGAATATCTTGGGTTTTTTGCCAGGGAAACATCCTGGCAGGATACAGTGGGAGGCCATCCCTGTCAAAACCAAGCTTGACAAAACGATTTGCAACAAAGGTAGCCTGAATATTTTTCGGCGCACCTGTTGCTGTTTTCGATCCCGAATATACAGAGAAACCAGATACAAACAGACAACCGATCACCATTAAAGACAATAATCTCTTCATTGCATAGCCTCCTTATTTAGGCAGCATCTTCAGAACCCATTCTAAAAAAATAATATCTGGATATTATATATCAAATCCTGAATCACTCAAAACAAACAACCACCAATGGAAAAATCTTAGGTTATATTACATTCTGCAGCCATTTTTTCTTAATGAAAATACCGTAAATATAATATAAATTGACAAGGTTAGTCAGCAGGAAGGAAATCCAGATCCCTGTTAATCCCCAGATTCTTCCAAACAACCAAAGGGAAGGAATATGGATAACCCAGGTGACAAACAAAGAAAGGTAAAAACCGACTTTCAGATAACCGGTACCCAACAGAGGTGCCCCAAGAATGGATGCAAGCGATCCGATAATCTGTATAAAAGAGAAAATGATGAGGATGGGAATGCTGCTGTTTTGAATCAGCACATCATGATTGAACAAATCCAAAAAGAACCGAGGGAATAGAGTGTATAGAATAAAAAAGCTAGTAGTGATAATAAGAGCGATTTTAGCTGCTAGTTTCGTAGTTTCCATCGCCCGGAACCCTTTTTGTGCTCCCACATTCTGTCCAACAATGGCAGAAGTGGCAAAACTCAATCCACTGACAGGCATGCTGGCAAAACTGGCTACTTTTGTAGCGATAGTATACGCAGCTACGACTGTCATCCCATATCCGGCAATCATTCGCATGATGATCGAACCGGCAAAAGAACCTATCAATCCTTGAAAGCCTGTCGGTAATCCTATCTGAAAAATCTTTTTCATGATAGGAAAATCCGGATGAAAAAAATCCTTCATTTGAATTCTGATTTTGCTGGTTGGTCTTGTATAAACATATAAACCCATCAGGAATAAACAGACCTGCGAAAACAAAGTCGCCAGCGCAACGCCTGCAATACCCATTTTCGGAAACGGGTACACTCCCAGAATAAAGCATGTATTGAAAACCAGGTTGAGCAGTAATGTAATCAGCATCAAAAACATTGGAGTAACAGCATCACCGGCCGCTCTTAAAGCAGTATTAAAAGAATAACCGGTATTCATCAGCGGAATCGCCAAACAAAGAATTCTACCGTAGATAATTCCGCTCTCCAAAGCACCTCCTGTTGCTCCAAATAGGATCAATAAGGGCTTCAGCACAAAAATTACAGGTATGCAAAACAGCAAGGAACCGAACAATTTTAAACTCAGTGTCTGGGTTGCTGCATTTCCAGCCTCTTCCAATCTGTTCGATCCATAAAACTGAGCGATCACGCTAATAGAACCGTTTCCAATGATGGAATTAAAGGAAGCCAGATACCCCACTAACACACCAAAGATACCAATAGCAGCCTGTGCATCTGGGCTTTGTACCCTTCCCAGAAAAAAGACATCGGTAATCCCGCTCAGAGATTGAAACAACATCCCAATCATCGCCGGCCACGACAATCGCCATAAAGCGGTACCGATATCAGTCTCTATCAGGCTTTTAGGAGCTTGTTTATCCTGGTGTAAATTCAAATTCACAGTACCTGCATTTTAAGATAACAGGTTGTTTTGATTTGATATCATATTCTGTTATATAGCCCTCAGTATTGGTGATACAGCGTGAATTGATACAAGGAATCAGCCCTTCTATCGTATCTGGTAGAGCAGGTTTTATTTTTTTTGTGACGGTGTGTTTATGAATAATATTAATCGTTACATTAGGCGCAATCAGAGACAAAAAAGTCGCCATTTTTTCGTCGATATAAAAATCCTGAAGCTTGATCATATCCTTTTTCCCCATCACATTGGAGGGAACATTGATAAAAATAATAATCGATTCCTCTCCGATATTATGCTTCTTCAGGATATCCAAGCAGTGTAATCCGGTGCCTGCGGGTAAATGGTCTATGACCGTCCCGTTTTCCAGCATCTGTGTTTTCATTTCTCCACCCCTAATAAAGTAGCAATTAAAGCCATTCTCATAGGCACACCGTTATAAGCTTGTTCAAAATACAAAGCCCTGGGATCGTCGTCCACCTCTTTTGAGATCTCATCCACTCTTGGTAATGGATGCAATATCATCGCATCCGGTTTTGCACTTTTTAATAACTCGTTGGTGAGCACATAGCTCCCGCGGTATTGGAGGTATTCCATCTCCCCAAGTCTTTCCCGCTGAACACGGGTCATATAGATAACGTCGCTTACGTGAATATACTCCCTTATATCGTTCGCGATGCTGGGAGTAAGATTATACTCTTCCTTCAGGGTGTGGATGATGTAATCCGGCATTTCTAAGCCAGGAGGAGAGGCAAAGAAAAGATTCGCACCGAATCTTGCTAAGGCGATCGACAAAGAGTGAGTGGTTCTTCCAAAACGTAGGTCTCCGGACAATAGCACATTCAATCCTTTCAG
>JAQVYZ010000216.1 GCA_028708485.1 Caldisericia bacterium
CATGTAACGGTTATAGCTCCGAAAGTAATCGCAAAACCGGACTCACTGGATTTCGGAAAATATATTTTAGGGAGCGATTTACCGCTACCACAGAGTTTTCTTCTCAAAAATGAAGGACTGGAAGATGCTGAGATTGAAGTCGTTCAAACACCTGATTTTCTTACGTTGGATTGTAAAACAGAGTTTTTACTGAAAATCGGACAAGAGCAAAAGATTACTATGTCATTAGTGGCGGATAAACTAACCAAAGCCGGTACTTACGCAGATAAAGCTATGTTTAAATTCAAATCCTCGAAAATCGAGCTTGAAGTGACCGTTGTAGTTGAGGAAGCTCCCCCAACACTCCAAGTGCAATATAACGATCAGAATGTCGAAAAGATTGCTTTGGAAATGAAACTCGGCGAGAAAAAAGAAGTGGAATTGGTCACCAGGAATACCGGATCAGGTAAGTTAGAGGCTTCTGTTTCCATTCGGCCGGCTACACCGGGCATTACTGTTTCCACATCAAAGTATTCTCTATTGGCCAATGGAAAGAAAACGATCTCTGTTGAGATTGATACTGCCAAAATGGAAGATGGGACTTTTAGTTTTGATCTGCAAATCAAGTCAAACGGCGGTGACCGGGAAATTCCTTTTGAAATAACGGTAGTACGTGAAAAGATCATGATTGAATTACAGATCGGTTCTAAAAGAGCCACCATTTCCGGTAAAGAAGTATCAATGGATGCTGCGCCCTACATCAAAAAAGGTTCCACTTTGGTACCTCTGCGTTTTATAGGTGAAGCATTTGGTGCGAAAATTGACTGGCAGCCAAAAGTGGGAAAAGGAACGATAAATATCACCCTCGGTACCAATAATATAATGATTGAAATAGGTAATTCTACCGCGTTGGTGAACGGAGCAAAGGTTACGCTTACGGTACCGCCTGAGATAACATCTGGCAGGACATTTGTTCCATTACGTTTCATCAGTGAAGCTTTTGGGGCAGAAGTACAGTGGATTGCTGAAACACAAACAATCAAGATTTCATATTAAAAGACGGGTTGCGTAAAAAAGTTTTTTTGTTAAAATCTTACTTCTGTAATCAGGATAATAAGTAAGGAGTTCAGATATGGGCAGAAAGAAAACTACAGGTACGAACGGAAGAGATTCGAATCCGCAGTATTTGGGCGTAAAAGTATATGATGGTCAAGTCGTGAAAGCCGGTGGAATTATTGTTAGACAGCGTGGCACCAGAATTTATCCTGGCACCAATGTCTCCATCGGAAAAGACCACACCCTGTTTTCCTTAGTGGAAGGCAAAGTGAAGTTTGGACGTCTTGGCAGAGAAAGAAAGCAAGTATCCGTACTGTAATTTTATCAAGAACCTATTTAACACCCCTCCTCTATTTTCAGAGAAGGGGTGTTTGTTATTTATACAAAGGAGCCAAGTTTGTTCATAGACGAGATTAGTATATATATCCAAGCCGGTAAAGGTGGGGACGGTGTCATCAGCTTCCGTAAAGAAAAGTTTATTGACCGTGGCGGTCCCGATGGCGGTCATGGGGGAAAAGGCGGAGATGTCTATCTGGTAGCCAGGGAAGGCGTCAGTTCATTGACTGATTTCCGGTACCAGAAGCACTTTAAAGCCGAAATTGGCGGAAGAGGAGAAGGCGGGCACCGACACGGCGCAAATGGAGAAGACCTGAATATATCTGTTCCCTTGGGTACCCTTGTCTATGAAATTCAGGATCAACCTAAACCCATAGAAGAAGAAATTGTACAGCAAACGCATCGGTTCTTGGCCGACCTTTCTTCTCCGGGGCAGTCTGTTCTGGTTGCCAAAGGGGGATTAGGCGGTAAAGGGAATGCTTCTTTTACCAATTCTCTGGAGCAGGCCCCACGTATAGCTGAATTAGGTGCCTCAGGAGAGCAAAAGAAGCTTTTTCTGGAATTGAAAATTATTGCCGATGTAGGATTAGTGGGTTTTCCCAATGCGGGAAAGTCTACCTTGCTGGCTCATACCACCAATGCAAAACCAAAAATTGCAGATTACCCTTTTACCACTCTGGTTCCCAATATAGGTGTGGTAGACGTCTCTCCGGGAAAACGGTTCACGATTGCAGATATTCCCGGATTGTTGGAAGGCGCTCATGAGGGAAAAGGATTGGGATTTACCTTCCTCCGCCATATCGAACGATGCCGAATTCTTCTGTATATGATCGATATCCAGCATGAAGACGAAGAAGCTCTTTCCTCTGAGATACAGATACTTTTTCATGAAGTCAAAACCTTCAATGATGACCTTTTCCAAAGACCTTCTGTCATCGTGTGCAACAAGATGGACGGGGCGAGTGAATCTTTTCTGGAGAGAATCCCTGCTATTCTGAAATCGTTAGAAATGCCCTTTTTCATCATTTCAGGTAAAGAAAATATCGGATTGGATCCTTTGCTGGCCTATTTATTTCAACAATTGAAAGATCTGCCCATCATTCCGGTGGAACCAACTTATGTGGCTTATTATTCCTTGCCGGAATCCGATTTCCTGGTAGAAAAAGTGGGGGATAATACTTACCGCCTGACTTGTGAGAAGATAGAACGGATCGTAACGGGAACAGACCTGAGTTATCCGGGTAGTATTCGCTATATTCACCGTATGTTCAAACGAATGAACGTTGATAAGATTCTAGCTTCCCATGGCGTAATAGCAGGGGATGTCGTGTTAATTGGAGAAAAACGGTTT
>JAQVYZ010000217.1 GCA_028708485.1 Caldisericia bacterium
AGAGGCAAGAGCAAATGTCATCGTAAACAACTATCCCATCACGATTACTCTGCAAATTGGGAATCGATTGGCTTCCATAAAAATCAACGAGGCAACCAACGAAATCATTTTAGATGCCCCTCCTTTTATTCAATCCGGTTACACGATGGTGCCTTTGCGTTTTATCGGGGAGGCTTTTGGTGCCAGGATAGAATGGAATCCCGGTTACAGAATAATCACACTGGAACTGGAACAGAAAGGCTTACAGATAGTCTTGACTGTCGACAGTCAATCTGCTTACATCAACGGTAAGAAAACAACCTTGGAGGTTCCACCGGTAATTCGAATGGGGCGTACATTTGTTCCTTTACGGTTTATCGGGGAAGCTATCGGGTGCACTGTGGAATGGGAAGGAAAAAAACAACTCATCACTTTAGTCTATACCGAGTAAAAAACCTCTGATATGTTCCTCCGCAACGATGCATTGTTGTTATCCCAATGTGTGCATTGTAATAGAACGTTCAATCAATGAATGCTTTCAACACTGCCTGAAGGGTGCTAGGTGTCCGAAACGAATCCCATGCATAATTTGGTTAAGTGCAATTGCAAAAAGCGTCCTGTTTTTTTACTAATAGTTAAAACTTGGTATCATAATTTCAGATCAGGATAAAAATGTACCGAAGGGTAAACAGTGTAAATGAATAGATTATGCAGATACATAACTTTACTGGTTCTGTTGCTTCTTCTCTTTTATCAACCTACGTATTCCAGCAATGGACAGCAATATGAATACTTGATTCTTTGCCCTGATGCATTGGAGCAGATTGTGATACCTTACGCAACCAGTTTGTCGAAAATAGGTATCCGGACTCGGATTATTCCTTACCAAGTGGGAGAATTTGAGGACATGGAAATCGTGAAAGAAGTCATTAAGCGAGAGTTTTTACTCTATGAAATTGAGTATGTCACATTGATCGGTTCAACAACGAAGGATGAGACTCATCAATATGTCATCCCTATGAAACAGTACTTTAGAGAGTATGAAAACCAGAATCTGGTTTGCCATTCTGATATGGTATATGGTTCTATTCTCGACCCTGAAGGAACACTGGACTTGAATATTGGTAGAATACCCTTTGAAAAACCAGAATTAATCATCCAATACTTGGAAAATATGGAGCATTTCTGGAAAGAAGCCCAATCCCAGGAGAAAAATATCCTGCTAACCGGTAGTTGGCTTTGGATGCAACATTGTTACGACTGGATGTGTTTATTGTATGCTGATGATCGATTCCCCTTTGAACAGCCTCCTTTTCAAACGATTAATTTTCATCCCAGGGAGAGCATTGACAAAGCAGATCTGCTCGAACAGGTCATTCCACTTTATTTTCCTGAAGAGTACTCAATATACCGTCTTTATGAGTTAGAAGGATTAAAAGCGTCGAATAGAAAATATTTCGCTGACGACACCCTGACAGAAGAGAATCTTATCAAATATTACAACGAAGCAGATCCAGATATAGTGTTACTGTCGGGAGCTTTGGATGACAGTATTGGTAAAATGAAACTGACTCCATCCATTTATCGAAAAATCTGGAAAGAGGATATCAACCAAGATCAAAGACCAAACTATGGGGAGATGGGGTACCCTTCCTACATGACTGATAAAAGTGTTGAAAGACTGAAATCGGAAGTACATCCCATTGTGATATCAGATGCCAGCTTTTTGCTGAATCCGGATATTCACTCCATCGGAAAAACAATGCTTGAACAGGGAGCCATTGGTATCATTGGGAATACAGGATATGGGGTGACAACCTATGTTAAAAACGGGGGAGATTTCTATGAGAACGGTCCGTATAGCTCGATTTTCTTGGAATCTTTACTATTAAAATCATTGCGAATGGGTTTTCCGATCGGCACAGCTTTTAAAGAAATGCAAAACACCAACTTAAGGATGCACAATAAGACCTGGAGCCATTATTCCATGAACTTGTTTGGAGATCCTCTGATCGGCTTTTATAATCTTCCATTAGAACTAAAGAAGACTGTGGTAAAAACGGATCCTTTGGATGGAGAATTACATTTTGAAGGAAACCGGATTGAAATCCAGTTCAATCACTCTTTCATCAAAACGAAAAAAGACCTTCAATCTGTAAAAGAAACAATCCTCATAACAGACTTATTCACCAACCTGAATTATTCTTACACTCCAATCTGGGATCAACCTACCCGGACACTGACTTTGAACATTACGAATCCTTTACCGGCAGATACTTGGTTTTTACTCGACATCTCGGGCACAAGAAAAGTGAGTTTTCATACAAAACCAATTGAAGAGAAAGTGTTTTTCGATCTACCAACAACCGGAAAGATCCTGACGGCTGAGTTTGGCTGGAAAGATGGCGTACCGGATCATGTAATCTCTGTCACTGAAAAGCTAAATGAGTTTATCCAGCAAGGAAACCTGGAAATCCTAATCAGCCAAGAGTTATTCGTGTCTTTGCCAAATCAAAAGAATTGGTTATACCTAAGCTGGCAAGATACCCGAAATATACTTTTTCAAGAACAAATACCCGAAGGCTCAACTCTGCGTTTTATCAATGAAGATCCGGAAAAAGAGGGTATACTCACCTCCAACTTGAATTCTTTACTGGCTAAATATTACAACAATGCCAATTGTTTGGGAAAACCGGTCTATGAAGATAAAACAAGGACCATTAACTATGATTGG
>JAQVYZ010000218.1 GCA_028708485.1 Caldisericia bacterium
TAACGCATCAAGACCGTTGATTAACTCATTGGGTAGAGAAATCGAGCGAATAAAGCTACCGGAAGATAGCTCAAACTGCAAAATTTGGTGCTGATACGGATCGAGCAGGTATAGCTGATCCTCAAAAGTTTGCATATCGGAGGCACGGTATAAAGTAGGTTGGGCAGATGCTGTGGTTAATTCAAAGCGATCACTTTCTAATCCGGTTTCGCAATCAAATCGAATGACGTTGCCTGAGTATTGATCCAATGTAATGACAGCATCTTCAGAAAATAAAAATTTTTCCGGCCTACACCTTGCTTTGGATGTGTTTAAAAGAATCGTCTCATAATTTATTCTTTTATCGGAGAAATCGATGGTATGTATCCAAAATCCTCTGTTCTCAAAAATGATCCCAATTTTATAGTTGCCAATGTATTGTTTATGAAGAACCGTATAATCATTCACCTCAGATCCGGTTTTGATATTTTTCAACAGAATCCCATCAGAATCAAATAACTTGAACATATAAGGGTTCGAGGGATAATCCATCCCGACCAGAACCTGGTTTTCTTCGGTTAACCAAACCTGATCCGGGTGAGTCATGTAGTTTTTATCTTTCAGAATTTCACGGAGATCGTCCTTGGTCGGCTCGAATGGATGGTCAAAGGCATGATCAAGCCGGATCCATTTGCTCTCTACTCCAAAAGAGCCTGTGCGTTTAATGCTGTAGCAGATGGTCTGACAGTATTGTCCTGTCCAAAGCATTCGCTCCAGATATCCTCGCAAGGTGGAGGGAAACTCAATCTTCTTCTCGATTACCACCTTTTCATCTTCCAAGGAAACTTTCATCACCGTTCTATCCGGAAGATATGTATTGATATAATATTCATTGTCGGAAGCATACAGGAAAGAGTTGCAATACATCTCTTCCGTGTTGTCATAAAACTTTTGCTGGGTTCCATTCAACTTCATCGTAAACACATACCCGTAAAAAGTGCATCCTGCTAATTGATCGCCTTGGATCCCGATATCCCATAAATAATCTGTTACCGGTATTTTGGTTAAGAGGAGTCCCGTCTCGATATCAATCAGGGAGAGACCAAAATAAGGATCTAGCACGTAGGCTGTCGATCCGGCAATCTCGATATCAAACAGCTGGTCGAATAAGGTAAGAGGCGCTGCATAATTTTCATAACGAACATTTTCAATGACTCGGATCAGTTTTCCGGAAGGATACTCGCATACCGCTATTTTATCGATACTGGATATCACGATATAATTGCCTGATTTGCGCATGAAGGTGCGTCCCGGCAAAGCAGAGAGATCACGGAACTGGTCAGCGCCAAACGCTTCTATTAAGGAAGGATCGTAAGGTATTACCTGTTGTAATTCTCCATCCGCATTTAATTCCAGAATACCGCTTGCCTGGCTGATAAAGAGTGTATCGTTCTCTATATCAATACAGGAAGGGGATACTACTCTATTCTCACACGAAAATCCTATCCAATTGGGAAGATCAGGATCCTCTTTTAATTCGGGTAATGGGAAATCCTCTGTTGATACCGGTTGTATATTCAACGCGTACCTATCGTTTAACGGATTCGCATCCCGAACCGTATCGGGTAATTGTAAAGAAAAGAGTATGGGATCGGAAGGATTGAAAGAATCAGCCGGCAATGTAACCATCACTGTTTTTTTCGTTTTCGGAAGCATATCAGTGACTATTGTCTTCACTGCATCTTTATACAATACGGAGCAGGATTCTACAGGCTGGTTACCTGCATTGCATACAGTCAGCTCCAAAGATAATTCTACCTTTGCATCATAAGAAGAGACTTTCGCCTGCAGGAGACTCATATCGGTTCGGTCTTTTTCGAGTACGGCAAACAAATGCTCAAAAAAAAGCATGGAGTCGTCCGTTTTCTTCATGTCTAACTCCGAAATAAAGCCGGAATAGAGATAACGGTTCCCATTTTTCACCAGACCGTATAATCCGGTTTCTGAGAGACCGATCAACTCCCCTTCTTCGGTCAGTTCTACCTCATTCCAGTTTTTCTTAGGCGGTTTGCAGGCATACCGGCTGGATAACTGGTAAGAAGCTTGCGAGAAAAGATCTGTTCCGGAGCCGGTAATCTCGAAAGCCTTTGGTTTATTTTCCCGGTTAAATTGCTGGAATTTTTGCTGTGGTGAGATTCCAAAGAAAGACTGCCAGGGCTGTAAGCTGATGCCTTCGCCGGTTGTACCCAAAGGCAGCATCGCAAACACCAATCCGCCTTCATTGGAAAAAGCCGTCAAAAGGCTTAACAACTCCCGGGTGGGGTAATAAAAAGCATTGCTTGAATACAACAAGACTGCATCGTATTGCATTCTGGATATTGTTGTTTGATAGTGCCTGTCCATACCGATTGGAATAATGGAAAAATCAACCAAACGTTCATGATCGCGTAAATATTCATTTAGGGCTTTTAACATCAACCTATCCTGGTAATAATCAAAATCAATCAGGGAGGTAGCATTTAAGACGCCTACTCTGAAAGGCTTCTTCTCCGTCACGATCATTGGAAACTGCAGAACATTATCGCCCTGGACAGTCTCTCCCGGCTATTTTGTACTGGAGATCTCTACGACTGCTTCACCAGGCGTAGCGTCTTCTACCTGATAATACACATACCGGGAGTTCATCACAGGGATT
>JAQVYZ010000012.1:0-2746 GCA_028708485.1 Caldisericia bacterium
GTTGACCGTTATCGCTCTTTTCTTCTCTCCTTTCGTTGTGGTGACTATCTTCTTTTTCTCCAGAATCTTGCGGGAAGCCTATAACAAAGCAAGAAATAACCTGACCTGGCTGAACATTTTTCTTCAGGAAAACCTGTCCGGTATCTCTCTGATTAAGCTATACAGCCGAAAGGTCTTAAACGGTAATGACTTCAAGCATATCTCCAACGAATATAAAAATTCCGTCCTGACCGCTCTCTCAAAAGATATCCTGTTCAATCAGATCATCAACTTTTCCAGTTTTCTTTCCAGGTTGCTTGTCATCTTTGTCGGCGGCTGGATGATCTTGAATGATAAAATTTCTTTGGGATCTTTACCAGCTTTTCTGATGTATGTCGAGTACTTTTATAATCCGTTACGAAACCTAGGTGAACGATTCAATATTATACAGGATGCAGCGGTCTCCATGACCAAAATCAACACCGTCCTGAACCAAAAAGAGATCATTCCGGATCCGCTAACTCCCAATAACCAACAAATCATTGGCAATATTGAATTCGATCATGTTGGATTCGGCTATGTGGAGCAAGAAGTGCTTCATAAGATCAGCTTCTCAATTAAACAAGGACAGCGGATCGCTATCGTAGGACCGACCGGCTCGGGAAAGACCACCATCATGAACCTGATCCTGCGGCTTTATGACGTCAAGGATGGTTCAATACGGCTGGATGGCGTTGATATTCGTGACTATTCTCTCTCCTATCTGAGAAGCCATATCGCCATTGTTCTACAAGATGTCTTTATTTTTAAAGGAACAGTACTGGAGAATATTACTTTAGGTAGAACAGATATCTCTGAAGATGAAATTATAGACGCCGCTAAATACCTGAATGCCCATGATTTTATCATGCAGCTCCCGAAAGGGTACCGAACAGAAATTAATACAGAAGGGTCCAACCTATCTTTAGGGCAAAAGCAGTTGATATCGTTTATCCGCGCTTTGGTCATTAAACCTAAGATATTGTTATTAGACGAAGCCACCTCTAGCGTGGACACTCATACGGAAAGGCTGATCCAGGAAGGTATCGAAAAACTCATGCAGGGAAGAACTTCTATCGCTATTGCCCATCGTCTTTCCACGATCATTCATAGCGACAGGATTATCGTGTTAAGAGACGGAAATATTATCGAGGAAGGCTCACACGACCAGTTGATAGACCTTCATGGATTTTATTGGAAACTCTACACTACCCAGTTCTCAAAAGAATTGACTTAGCTCCCTTTCAACTCATTTAAATCAGCGGTTAAAAACTGTTTCTCTTCCGCATCCTGTACTTTTTCTACGTATTCATACCCTTTTTGCAGACATTCTTCCATCTTTTCCTGATGCTGTATCAGGTAATAAGCCCTAGCCAACGCTTCGTAAGCATAACCGAACGAAAATGCATTCAATTTATTCGTCTGGTTATGCTCTAAACATTTCTGGGCATATAGCAACGATTGGGTAGTATTCTTTGCGACTGCATATACTCTGGAAAGCATCCAGTAACCGATAGCAATATTGGAAGGTTGAGCTTTCGGATTTTGAGACCAGTGCCAAAAAGAAGTATGCGCCAGATGTAAAATAGTCTCTAATTCTTGTGCCTCTTTATCCGGTTTATCCAAAATCGTCCAAATTTGATTAAAACATTCCACGGCAAAATAATTGTTTGCTTTTTCCAACTTTTCCTTTTCATTTTCAGTCATTCTCGGCTCCTTTTTTTATGATTCCGGCAGTGTGTGCCCTTCTCTGAGTAAAAAACCTTTTTTGGATTCGATCATACGTGTCAATACTTCATCCTCTTTATTGTAGATCGTCTTGATATTCTTTTTGGCTTTTAATAAATCAGAATACGTCAGCGTTTTGGTGTAATCATGGTCTTTAAAAGTCAACCCATTGCTTTCCTGGAAAACCGCATACCATAAATCCCCTCTGAATCGGTAATTACTATCAGTTCGGATCCATTGTTTTTCTGTCAGGTGAATCCCTTCCAGAATCTGTTCCGCCAGATGCAGGAACTCATCGTTCTGAGTAGAAAGGTACAATTCAAACAGGTAGTTTAACTCTGACAAGATATGATTGAGAGAAGCATGGGTTTTTAATTCCTGGTCCGGGTAATAATAATCATAAAAGAAAAATCCTTTTCCCTGAATAGAGAGACCCTGGATTGCTTTGGATTTATCTATCAGGAATTTCCCGAACTCTTCACCTGCTTTGATAGCTGCTTGTATGTGAAATTCATTGTAGGCATTCAGAAGGAAAAATCCGGCGTCCGTACAATACCGGGTATCGATATATCCTTCTTTGACCCGGTATTGATTCCAAAGATACAAACTTCGGACATTGGATTTCCAATACCCGTACCGGTTGACCCCTTTGATAGTGGTAAATAGCGCATTCATAAACATATCATAAAAAAATGTCTCTTCAGGTTGGGATTTGTACAGCTCCATGAACCGTCTGCCTTCCCACATCGCATAATTGTAATAATAATCATAAGTAATATCCGTCGCTCCCTGATAAAACTGGGAGGTGGCGATATGATATATCCCATCAAAAGAAAGGCGCTTTCTTATGTTTAAATCAGCAGCCAACATATTGGTCTTGGTATTCTCATTCTTATAATCCAGTAATTGTTTAGTACTGTAAAAAAACCAGCTTTCAGCACGCTGATAGGCTTTCAAGTCAAATGAAAAAAGGATCGAGGTGGCTTGATTGGATATATTG
>JAQVYZ010000012.1:2756-11059 GCA_028708485.1 Caldisericia bacterium
CGGTTGGAATTTTGTATTTACCAGCTCTACAAGGTTGATCTCCTTCTCTTTATACACCCCCATAGGTCCAAGTAAACAGCTCTGTAACGGCTTATCCTCTGCATCTGAAAATTCCAGATATTGTAAAGAGGCGGGAAGCACATGAATGCCTGATTTTCTCGAATACGCAATCATGTCCGCTTTTGTCGCCATCATTTCGGTTGGCTTCATATTGGTACCGTATTGGAAAGACCAGATGTTGGTTTTATCAGCTAAAGAAGGAGGAAACGAAATTTCAAGCTGAATGGGGGACGGAAGATCTTCCGTAGAGAATAACCGGTAAATGACAAACATATCGCCGTTTAAAAAATACCTGGCCGTAATCTTCAGATTAATTTCCTGCTTGGAATCCTCGTACACCAAGTTGCCTAAAATCGAGAATTCGTGCACAAATCGTTCTTCGGAAACCGGAAGCGTGGAATCTTCGATAATGGTGTGAGAATTAAACCGATAGCCAGCGCTGGTACGAATGCATAATGGCTTACTATAGGAATCTACCGGTATAAAACTAATGGTTTGCTGATTGGTATCAAAATAGATGCCTGTTCCCTGGTTCTTCTGGGGATATGTATCGATAGTGATGATGACTACCATAGTAATGATAAAGACCAGTAAAGTGAGTAGTATTTTTTTCATGATCGCTGTTTTTCCTTATATGAACGAATAAATCTACCAAACATCTCTTTGTAAGCTGGATGTGTCTTATCAACCATTTGCTTAATCCACATCTCATCATCAGTGCTTAATTCTACGACTTTCTTACGTTTTTTCTTCTGGAAGACAGCCACATTTCCTATGATCAGAACGATTTCCGAAATCTTATCCTGATTCAGATGAGGTTGCAATTTTTCCAATATCGTATCCTTGAAATTCTCCAGCTCCCGCTTCCAAATTGAATTTCTACAGCTGATGATTATTTTTCCCTCGTGTATACTCACGATTCGAGTATTATTAGCGATGGTGCTCCCTACGATTTCATGATAATGCAGCATAACCAGATACCATTTTTTGAGTTTTTTCTTTCTGAGAAGGTAATTATCCAGGATGGCGCTTATGGCAAGCATACTGTATTTTCTTCCCTTGCGAGTGGAATGACTTTATCAGCTTCTATCAATCTCCCCGTTAAATCGGTGAAAATGGTTTGTGATACGGATGAAACATATTTAAACAGAAGATGAGCCCTGTCTTCATCCAACTCAGAAAACAGGTCGTCAATCAGGCATACCGGTGAATTCTTGGTTTTTACCTGTATTAAGTCAAATTCACACAGTTTCAAGCAAAACGAAATTAATTTCTGCTCTCCTTCTGATGAAAAATCTCTTACACTGACATCTCCGTGAAAGATTTCAATTTGGTCTAAATGAGCCCCAATCAAAGTTCCACCCCGTTTTATTTCTTCTTTTGCCAGCAGAGAAGGATCCTCTATCATTCTGGAGTGGTAGTACTTTAACTCAATACTGGAGAACATCGGCAGATCCATCTTGGAAACCGTTGGGGAGATGGTGGCATTAATTATTTTGATTAACTCCTGGCGACCTTTTCTAATCAAAGAAGAAAGCGAAACTAGGTTAGTGGTTAATAAATCATATAGGTCATAATCCTCTTTCTGAATCAACTTACGCTTTATCAAAGCGTTTCGGTTTCGAAGAGTTTGCTGATAAGAATAAAGGATGGAAGTAAACTCCCTGTCTACTCGAATCAGGATTCTGTCGAGCCATTTTCTCCTAATCGAGGGCAGTCCCTTTACCAGTTGTGATGTGGATGGTGAAAAAACAATCACAGAGCTTTCACGAAAAAGAACGCTAAATTTTTCAGGAATATTATTTAGAAGAACTTTTTTTTCTTTATTCGAATTGAATGAAACGACAACGGTTTTATCGACTCCATCTCTCTGGAATTCAATCTGTGTCCGTAAATAAGATTCTTTCCAATGTAACAGATTCATATCTTCGCTGGTTTTAAAGCTTCTAGAGAATAAAGCATAATAGATTAATTCAATCAGATTCGATTTTCCACTGCCGTTGGAACCAGTAATCAGGTTCGTGTGCTTTGCAAAAGACAACTGAACAGCGGAGAAATTTCTAAAATTCTCAGCCTGGAGTCCAACCAAATGCATGGTTTATTTCGGTCTTAAGCTAACCAGCACATAGGTGTATTTTTCGGAGTCAACCTCTTTAATGATTAACGGGTGCATCGTGCCATTGGACTCCAATGCTACCTTATCCCCCTCCACCCCATCAATACCATCCATCAGCTTCTTGGCATCCAGCATGAGCTCAAACTCTCCGCCCTGAGATTCCACAGTGACCGTTTCTTCGCCTGAACCGATTTCTTGTTCGTTTCCAAGTATGTTCATAGTTTGATTAGAGACTTTCAGGTTAATCTTCTTTGAATTATCCTTAACCATAAGATAAACTCGACTTAATGCAGCTTTTAAATCCGATTTATCTGCCAGGATCTGGTAGGAGTGCGATGTTGGGATCACTCTTGTGTAATCAGGAAAAGCTCCCTCAATTCTTCTGGAAATGAGTAATTTGTTCCCTATGGCAAAAGAAACTTCTCTGTCAGACACAGTAAAAACAATCTCACCGGGTTGTTTTTGAGATATTTTATGGATGACATTTAGTGCTTTTGGTGGAACAAGGATTTTTAACGAGCTTAAATCAGCGGTTTCCCAATACTTTGCGACAATCAGCCTCTGGCCATCAGTAGTTACCAATCGAAGCTCATTGGCTATCGTTTCCATTAAAACACTTGAGAAAGCAATATTGCCCTCCCCTTTGGGAGAGACAGCAGGAATAACTTTCTGGAAAAGAGCAACAAAATCTTGAGATTTAATATGATACTGGTTGCCATTCACTTGGGTAAGAGCAGGAAATTCAGCTGGATCGTAGCAATTGATAAAAAATCGGTTTTTCTCTCCATGGAGGGATAGCTTGAGTTCTTCAAGTTCGAACTGAAGGTCTTCTTCCTTCATGCTCTTAACCAAATCTGCCAATAATTTGGCCGGAATGGCCACAACGACATCACTCTCACATTCACATGAAAGTTTTTCGATTAAAGAAATTTCCATGTCCGTGGCTTGTAAAGTCATATTATTGTTATGAATTTCAACATGAACATTATTCAACATGGGAATCATCGAGCTAGATGGAATAACAGACAAAATTTCCTGTAAAGCTTCACTAAAATCTGATCGGTGGCATTTAATATTCATTTTTCACCTCTTCACTTGGTTACGATTTAAAAAACAACTGTATAGTTTGTTTTATAGGATCCCATTGAATCTTTGCCCCTAAAGGTTCAGTAATGAATCGCAAAGGGATCATAGTTCTATTATTCTCTAAAAATGGTGCCGATTCAAGTTCTATCAAGGTATTATTTAGCTTAGCCTGTTTTTTACCGATCCACAAAACAATATGATTGGATTCTTTTATAATATCAATCCTCTGCTCTTTTGCTACCCATTCCACCTGAGCACCAACTACCTCGCTGATAAAACGTAACGGTACAAATGTCCGGTTGTCTCGTATCACCGGTGGCGCCTCTAACCGGAATGGCCATGTTTTGTCGTTCACCAATACGATCGAGGAGCCGATGGTTAGCTCAATTTTCAATGTCGAAGTAATAAATTCAACCTCCAGCGTAGTTTGCTGTGCTTTCCCTTCTGTATCAATGGCAATAAACACTAATCTATTCTTTCCTAAATTGATACCAACAGCTATGCTGAAATAACCATCTGCTTCAACCTGCACAGGATAATTCTGGTAAAAAACTTTCGCTTTTGGATCCGCCTGCCCTAAAACGTTAAAAACAGGTTCATAAAGAAGAGCAGTGGTTGGATAGGTAATTTTAATCAATAATGGTTCGGGAATAATCGTAGCTTCCACTGAGAAATCACTGACTTGATCGGTATCTGTTTTGTATTGAATGTAATAGTAATACGTTTTATGATTGACTACCGTATCATCCTGGTAAAAGAAAATGGTAGGCGGCAAAGTAGCAATCAGTTTAAGTTCATCGTTCTTGACGATAGAACGATAAACCAAGTACTCTTTTACGTTTTCGTTAGATTCCCATTTGAGAAGTACTCTTGTATCAGAAGCTTCAATAGCGGATATTTTTGGTAAAGGCAACAGTTTTTCATTCTCTTCTAAAACATGAAGGGAGATCGGCAAAGCGACATAATCAGTCTCCAAGTTCTCATCTGTGTAGAGACATTGCAAAAACCCAAGATACTCGCCCGGGAGCAGATCTCTGGTAGATAGCTGAAGACGTATTGTAGAAGCTCTGGATGGATTCACGGTTCCGCCAGTTGGATCAAATGAAAGCCAGATAGGATTACCAGATTCTTCAGGCTTGACCGAAATCATATTCGAATTCGTACTTTCATTTCCAAAAGTATCATATGACCTGACTAGATAATGATAAGACTGATTGTTCTTCAAGGCATAATCTTGGAATTGGTTGACAATACCAATCGAGGCAATAAAAGAGAAATCAATCTCATCCGCAGGTTTTCGATAGATATGGTATCCTGCAAAATCAGGAGTCTGCTTGGCATGTCTCCAAAACAAGGTGACCATTTTATCTCCCGGAATAGCTTTCACCTGATCAGGTGGCTCTGGAGGAACCACATTCTCCCATTCCCTACCGTAAGCATATAGATTCTGTAAAGCATCAGTGATGTACACGAACCCTTTCGCAATCACAAGAGGGTTATAAATAGGAAATTGTGTATTCGTCTGCCAAACCAAGGACCCGGTCTCTAAACTGAGTGCAAATAGCCGACCGATATTCGAACCGATATACACGTGGTTGGTAGCAATAACCGGGGGGATATGTACTTTACTTTGATTTTTGTATGTCCAAACCTCTTTTCCGGTTATCCTATCAAAACAGATGACATTACCAGATATAGTCGTCACGACAACGTAAGATGTATGAACCGCTATATAATTGACATCCGGGTAAAAAATAGGTTGTTTCCAAATCTGCGATCCATTTATTTGAAGAGCGGTTAAAAATGCTTGCTCCCCTTCCCGCTGAATTATAAAGACCTGTTTATTCATCTCCGCAGGAAGGTCTAACAGAGTTATTCCTTCATTGGTCCAAGCTATTTTACCGGTTGATGCTTCAAATGCGATCATTCGGGTTTCATTGGAAGATACTACCAGATTGTCCGCGAATAATAATTGGTTGTCTTGATTGGCAATTTTCCAGTTTTCATTACCGGTTGCAATGTTGGCAGATATCAGGTAGGTACCGGTAAGAAAATAAATAGTTTTTTCCTGAATGATTACACTGGCTAGATTAGAGGTAAAAAATGGTTTTCGCCACAAAAATACATGACTGCTTCGATTATATAGGACAATCTCATTCGTAGTGATAATGGCAAGATAAGCTCCCTGGAGATGAAGAGAAACAATGGGATAATCTAAACTGATTCGGCTTCTATAAATGCCTGTCCTGGCGTCAATCACATAAATAGTACCATCTACTGAAGGTATAAGCAGCGAATCTCCGGATAATACAGGAGAGAGAAGAGGACGATTCCCTTGATAAGTCCATTTGAGAGCATAGGGAGGAATAGCTGATTCTACAGGATTAAATCCTTGCCTTTGAAAGTTACATTTATAAGTAGCCCAGGATGAACCGAACTCTTCAGTGAATAAAGAGATTTCAGGGTTCGAGTGCAAGTTGGTTTTTTGTTCAGCGGACTTGTAAAGGGAAAAATGAATTAGGCTCGTGGAATCATTGATTAGTTGAACATTCTCTTCTTTTTTCTGGTTTGTCCGCATCGTAATACTAACGGTGGCAGGGTCAAAGCGTAAAACCGGGCTAACAGCATCACTGTCTTCATGAAAACAGAATGGAAGAATCATGCAAAAGAAAAGGAGATAAACTAAGACACTATTGGTTTTTCTTTTTATCATCCAGCTATTTATTCTTCTCCATTAAACGTAATTTTAATTCTAATAATAGCAAAACACTGAATAAAACAAGAAAAATGCCGGAAAAAATAATAACAGCCTGAAATTTTCCTGCGAATTCAGATTTGATGATCATCAATGCAAAACAAAAACATGCCAGAACGAAAAATAAGGATACCCCCAGTATGGTAGTTTTTTTCATATCAGCTTCTCCTTGCCATTTATCTTTTGTATCAACATATCATACCATTTAAAGTGCTTCTTTAGCGTTTGATTCATCGAATCATCATAGTAGCTGTAAAAAAAGAAAAGGGCACCAAACAAAATAACAAATATCAACAGAAGTAAAAGAAAAATCAGAAATGATGGCCATTCAAAACCATACTTTATTAATCTTTTCCCTAGGTCAAAAACAAAATTTGCTACCAGAATCAGGATGAACAACAAAACAAATGCAATCCAGATCCTATTTTTTATGAACCATGGTTCCTTTTTTTGCTTCATTTTTATAAACCATTCTTTGCCACAATCCAAAGACAAGAATCACTAAAATATAGGCTCCAATCAGATAAGGAGTATCTTTCTGCAACACAACGTTGTCAGAGATAATCGCACTTCGATAGGAAGTCACTAAAAATAAAATCACTCCCAACACACCTAAAGCAATCCAAAGCGGTCTTTTTCTGGCTGTTTTATAGGGATTTCTCTCAATCCAGGGCATCAAAACGATAAAAACCAACAAGAAAACAAGGAAAAAAGTCCAAACAGCAAAGGAATCTAAGGATAGATGAATCGCTGAGATATTGATTTTGGGAAAAATTTTCAGGAAGTAATAGACAAACAAGAAGTACCAATCAGGAAGAATATGAGCCGGCGGGCTTTCCGGTGTAGCAGGAGCCTCTGAAGCGGCAGGAATAAAATAGTTCAACACAAGCACCAGAAAAGAAAAAACCACCACTGCGATAGCGGGTAAATTGAGTCTCCGCTTCCGGTTAAAATAAAAATAAGCTTCTGCAGCCAGCCAAATCAGTATTGGTAAAATATAGTGAAGCGCATAAAAACGCAGAAAGGTGTTTTGGTTTAAAACCGTTCCACCACGAGCAATAAACTGGATAAAAGAACCAAGTTTCAGATTTCCAAGAAATGGTATATAGTCGATGGCAGTTGGCATGGTAGTTCCGATCGTGGTAGCCCAGTAACCCCTCTGGTCCATCGGGAGTACGTACCCGCTAAATCCAAAAACAGTGGTTATTATCGCAAAAATGATGGTATTGATCCAGGATAACTCATTGGGTTTCTTATAATCCGCAGTGAAATAAAAGCGTAAAAATCTAAGCATAGCCAAGATAATGAGGGCATCTGCCGTATACCGGTGAATCCCGCGTAACCACATACCAATCGGAAATCCTAACCATTTCCAGGACTCCGTGATAAAGGTAACACTTTTATAGGCACTATCGATAGTGGGAATATACTGAGTAGCCAGAATCGATCCTACCAGAATCTGGATAACGAGGGTGATGTACATCAGGGAACCCATGTAATAAAATGGATTCTTCTTATGTTTTGGTTCTAATGTTTCGTCAAATATATCCAATCTTCTGAAACGATCTTTCCACCAAAAACTGATATTTTGCCAAACTGTTGTTCGTCCGTTCATTTTTCCCTCCATTAATATTCTTTTGGTAGAGACTTCATTTCCAACCAGGAAAAGATTGGACCATCCAAACAAACATATTTTTCACCGCAATTACAATGCCCGCATTTACCAATACCGCATTTCATATGGTTTTCCAAAGACAAGTACACTTGCTTGTCCGGAAACTCAATTTTTTCAAGGGCTCTAAATACGTTTCTGTACATGCCCGGTGGCCCTACAACAAGAATGACAGTGTTCTCAAAAGAAGGATCGATATTGTATAACACTTCGCTATGATCAGGGCATTTATCCTGAAGAAAGTTAGTCACAAAACCGACATTTCCATTCCAGCCTTTTTCGGGATTATCAATGGTGACTTTGATGGTTGTATTAGGTTTTAAGCGCCACTGTTTTATCTCTTCCCGGTAAATAAAATCAGCAGTCGATTTAGCTCCGAACAAAACTTCCATATAGTTAAAATATCCTTGATTCATTAAAGAATAGTGAATAATGCTCCTTAAAGGTGCTAAGCCAATTCCACCCGCAACCACCACAATATTTTTACCTTTTAAGGCTGCGATTGGGAATCCATTGCCATAAGATCCGCGAATGCCTAACATGTCGCCAGTCTGTAGCTGATGTATTTTGGCGGTAATAGCTCCGGTATTCGCGATACAGAACAGAAAAGTCTT
>JAQVYZ010000219.1 GCA_028708485.1 Caldisericia bacterium
GGTACTTCTGCGTTGTTCCCAGGTAGTCGTGCCCGGCCTGCTCCTTGATCTCCAACAGGTTCGCTCCCTCCATCATCTCCAGCGTGAAGCAAGTGTGCCGCAGAGTATGAGGCGACACCTGTTTCTGGAGACCGGCTCGTTGCGCAGCCTTGGTCACGGTCTCCTGAATCTGCCGAGTTGACATTCGCACCAGTGGCACGTCTCCTCTCGACCACTGCAGGTGTCCCTGGATCACAAGGCACAGAGGCATCGAGCGCGGCCCCATCGGCTGGAAACGACACACTGTCGTTGCGAATTCCTGAACCGCAGCGAACGTCTCCGCTGGCACCTTCACCCGACGAGCCTTGCCCCCTTTTCCCTTGAGGACGTTCAGGAAGATGTCGCCCGCGTCGTCCACCATGAAGTCTGAGAGCCGCACATGGACCAGTTCTCCCACTCGAATCCCGGTGCTCAGCATCAGAGCAATCATGGCGTAGTTCCGCTTGCCAAACAGCGTGCTCCGGTCGACTCCTGCCAACAGACGCATTGACTCGGACTCCGTCAAGAACACCGGCGGCCTCCTGGAGACCTTGGGCGATTGCAGTCGGACGGCCGGGTTCTTCTCGATCAGGTCCAGCAGCACGCAGTAGGTGAACAAGCTCTTCACAACGGTCACGTGCATGTGCACGGTGTTGCCGTGCAAGTGGCCCAGACTGTCTTTGAACGCAGCGAGCTGAGTGTAGGAAACCCGGTTGAGCTCCGTGTCCCCCAGAAACCTGCAGAAGCGGCCCAGGACCCGCTTGTAAGTCTCCTTGGTCAACTGCGTATGCCTGCTGGCAATGAAGTCTCGTACGGCTGCATCCCTCAGTGGTGTCTTTGACTCGGCCATCGTCTTCTCCCTCCGTCATGCGTCCAAAGCCGCATGGATCCCGGGAGACAACGGGCTCGGTCACCTGCCGTGTCCGCGTTTTGCCGAATCCTGCCCGCGATTTGACTATTCCCTGTCCGGGCGACCGGCCGATTCCCAAAGATTCCCATGCGGAATCAATGGGTTCGGAGGTTAGCACATACTTCGTAAAACTCGTCTTCTGTGCGGTGTTGGCCAAAGCCACGACGCGCCCCTGGCCAGCATGGGCGTATGGAACCGACGTGTTCTGCGACATAAGAAAGGCGTTCTTCACGAGTCGCCCTCCTCGGGGTTGACGTCGTCAGCGGCCCCCACCAGTTCGGCGTCGATGACCCGGCCGGACACGGCGAGTGGTGCTGGCAGCAGCCCTTGCCTCTCCCGGATCCGGAGCAGCAGCGACGCCACCACTTCGGCTGGGGTAGTCCCGGAAGTGCGGGCTGTGTCCTTCGATTCTCGGGTCACCTGCAGCGCTTTGAGTTCTCGGTGGAGCAGTCGGTGCAGCACGTCCAGCGCTTCGGCCGGCGCTCCCTGTGTCACCGCTACCTGCCACTTGGTCTCGAGGATGGCGAGGCGCTCCAGAGCGCGGCGGTCCGTGCTGGACGGGTTGGGGACGTCGCTGAGGTAGTCGGCGAGGATCTGCTCGAACACGGGCAGCTCGTCGGGTGGCAGCTTCGCAGTGTAGGCGCCATGGGTTGCACCGTTGGTATTCCCCACCGGCGGGCCGCCCTGCTTGGACTTGGAGTTGTCGCATCCCTTGGTGCGGCCACCGTGGTTCTTCGGATTGGCGCCGTGGTGCATGCAGACGGTGTAGCCGGTGACGGCGGGGTTCTGGCAGCGCTCCCCGGTCTTCTTGGAGTGGGCGGTGCAACGGTTCTTCATGTTGGCGAGTGGCATGGTCTACTCCTCCTTCTGCCGGTCTGGCTTCGATCGCGGTCGGCCTGGCGCCGGGGCCGAAGGGAGGCTGGGCGCCTTTGCCTTCGCCAAAATGCGCCACACGGTGCGCTCGGACAGGAACAACTGGCCGGCAATATCGAGGGCGGTGAGGCCTTCCCTGTGGAGGGCCGCCACATAGGCATTTCGTCCTTCCCGACTCAGCTTTCGAGACCCGGGCACCCAGAGGTAGGTGTCCTTGCCTTCCAACGCCTTGGACAGGACATCGAACACGTCTCGGGGCAGCACCTTTCTGGCGTTGTGATATCGGTGGCTCATCGGAAGGCCTCCGTGATATCGACGGCCTGCCCGCTGGATTCGTAGACGACTCGCTCCAGGGGAAGGGCGTGTCCGAAGTCGGCAAGGAACTGGGTCCGGTCGGACTCATCCTCGCTGGTGGACACGTAGTCTTTGCACTGACGGGTCCGGCGAGCCATGACTCGATGCAGGTCACAAGACCCATCATTGCGCCCGTGCTGCCAGTGCCCCTTGGCGCAACGCACCTTCAGAGCGAAGCGGCCGGTCTTCGCCTGCACCTCCCGGTACTGCTTGGCGTGGAGGCACTCGACGCACTTGATGAGCGGGTTAGTAGCAGTCGTATTGCTCATACTTACCTCCTGTACATTCGTTGGATGGCCCCGCTGGTGCAGCGGAATTCAATGGCCGCTGCAGTGACGGAGCCGATGTGGTGGTCCGAATCGACGGAGCAGACAGCGCCGTACTGGTTGCCGCAGGGGAACACGAATCGCCCTCGGGTCTGGTACAGCTCTGCCTCCGTCCATCCCAGAGCGAGTGCCTGGTCCCGAATAGCGTCGACCTCGGCCAGCGCTGCAAGGGTGGCTGGACGGTCA
>JAQVYZ010000013.1 GCA_028708485.1 Caldisericia bacterium
CGGACCAGTAGGTTGTCGAATACCGTTTGGGCTGCTTCCATAAGGGAGGGAAGATTCTGCAGAAATTTCTGGGATTGGTTGATAAAGGGTACGGAGATCGCCATAAACGGCATGAACAAAAATATCAATAAACCGAGAATGCCAAAAACCAGCGCCAACCCTCTGGGCATTCTAAACCGAATCTCAAAGGTGTCCGTGATGGAACGAATAAACAGCGATAAAATAAACGCAAGGAATAGGATCATCAAGATATCCCGGATTAAATACAGGATCGCCAGCGTAATAATGAATACCAGAATAATCAAAATGATCTGGATAACCTGGGTGATGACAGTTTTTTGTGTCCCCATACTTTCTCACCTCTCTGGATCTGGTCGGCTAACTTTTAAACACAAGTGTATCATATTCAAGGATGTGTGGCTACCAAAACCGATTGGTTTCTGGAAAAATGACTCACCTTTTCTGGTATAATCGACTTAGCATTCTCATGATAGACAGAGGGCAAAATGATTTTTATTACAGGTTTTGAAGTTTTTGGAGGGTTTACCGGGAATACTTCCCTGTCTATGGTCCATTCATTTCAGAAACAAACCCCTTTCTTGCCTGAATATTCGGTGGAGACAGCGATCTTGCCGGTTGAGCAGAAACACTGCTTTGAGGTTTTGCTGCCTTATCTTGAATCCCATCCTGTATCTCATATCTTTTTATTAGGAATGGCAGCCCAGGCAAAATGCCTTTCCGTGGAAAAAACCGCTTTGAATTGGGCACATTATTCTTTTCCTGACAATGCGAACCGCCTACCTCAGGATGAATGGATTGAGAAAGGCGCTCCTCTGGCTTATTTTTCTACCTTTCCGGTAGTCAGGATGGTGCAACTCTGCACTGCTTCGCCAATACCAGTTCAGCCCTCATTGAGCGCCGGCGCTTATGTATGCAATGATTTGTACTACCGAACCTTACATTGGGTGGAAACGAATCGATATCCTGCTCAAACAGTGTTTATTCATCTGCCAGCTTTATCCGATTTGGATAATAGCGATGACAACTGCCAAAATGGTTATTCTTTTGCAGCGGTATATGAAACCTTGGTGCAGTTAATGCAGATCGGTATCGGTCAACCATAGTTATTTTTGTTTATACGTGATGACGATTTTTTTCTCCGCGGCGATCCAGTCTACCTGACACCCCAAATTTTCAGCGACAAACCGTAATGGTATCAAGGTTCTCCCGGGAGGGACCACCATCGGTTTGATTGCTGGATTGGAACTGTCAATCGGCACCACTTTTCCATTCACTTTCGCGGTGGGAACGTTTAGCTGCATGATGATTGTGATTGCTTGAAAATGAATCGTGATGATTTTTGTGTTTGTCTCAAAAGCGATCGTTCCACCAAGTGCTTCCACGACAGGTCGGATCGGGAGCAGTGTCCTGCCTTGAAAAATAGTCGGAGTTACGTCTATCAGTTTTTCTTTTTCATTCACCATCATAGTTCGGGAACCTATCTGGAGTTGGATGACAATGTCCTTTTTTTCATCCGGTGGATTCACAACGGTTCCCTTAGTCATAACTTCCAATGTGTTGGAGGTAGCGGAACTGCCGGAGTCGTTATAGGCGAATATGCGGTAAAAATAGGTGGTGCCGGGCTTGAGATTTTCATCTCGGAAATTGGTTAAATTGGCGGGTAAGTCCTGTATTACAGAAAATTTACTCTCATCCACCTTGCGTCTCTCTAATTTATAACCTGTTTCATTGTCGGCATTATCTTTCCACTCCAGCACGACATCGCTTTCATAGGTTTCTTTGGCTCTCAATTCCGTGGGAGCAGAAGGAGGGAATGTCTCTTCCTGTGAGCGAATACGAATCATTTGTTCGTTGGAGGGAACGGATTCTCCTTCCTGGTTGAAAGCGACTACCTTAAAATAAAAAGTGGTATCGGGAATGTAAAGAGAACCATCCTCAAACTGAACCGAATCTTTCGGCAGCTGACGGTGCATCGCATAATTTTCAAAATCATTGATGGAGAGATAGATCCGGAAACCTTCTTCATCTTCGGAATTGTCTACCCAGGTAAAATATAAAACGCGGTTCTTCATCTCTACTGTAAGGTTGCTGGGTGCTGTAGGTGGTTCATAAGTAGGATCACCAGGATTTTGGACAGGTTTTTTCGTTTCAACCAATACTTCATTGGAATAATCTGAGAGACCTTTGGAATTAAAAGCCTGGACTCGGTAGACATACTTGCTTTCTTGATCGACTTTGTCATCTTTAAAGAGACGGATATCGGTTAACACTTCACCAACCGAAACGAATTCGTATCCGGGCATTCTTCTTTCAATCCGGAAACCTTGTTCATTGGGAGAATTGTCATTCCAGCGCAGTTCTACATATACCCCATCGATTACCCTGGCTACCAGGTCACTGGGGGCAGCAGGGGTATCTGCTTGGTTAGGAGGCGTATCGGTTGTAGCGAACGCTTCATTGGAATAATCCGATTCTGAGACCGCATGGTAAGCTTTTACTCTATAATAGTATGTTCTTCGGGGAGCTAGTTTCGTGTCCAAGAAAAAAGTGGTGTCTCGTCCTAATGTTGCAATAGCGGAATAGGGATCGACACCCGATTTTCTCTCGACGATGAAACCTTCTTCATCGGGTGCATTGTCTGTCCAGAGTAAGTTAATCTGATCATAAAAGGCAAGGGCCACCAAATCAGTCGGTTTTATCGGATTCGGTGCTGCCAAAACTATGTTTGTAATACTCATAAATCCTATGATTAGGTAAATAAAAACTGACTTGATCTTCACGTCTTCACCCCTATTGTTTCGCTATTTCTTCCGATTTCATGATCCAATCTTCGAGAGTCGTGATCAGTTTTCCATAAAGAGAGGGATTCTTGATAGCGTTGGTTAAAAAAGCCCTGTATTTTTCAGCTTGCTGGTTGTAAAAGGAAGGAAAGATTTGATTGCTTAATACCCAGCGATCGGCTTTCACCTGGTAAACATCTATCCAAGTCAGGTTTTCCAGCATAGAATCCTCTTCCCCTTCCCAATCAACATATAGGTTCAATACTTCTTGGCTGTCATCTTGGTTCAGATCTTCCCATTTCCATGAATTCCTCAGCTTCTTTTCAGACCGGAATATTTCTTTCAGGATTCCCTGCCGGGTAATGGAAAACTGGGATAATCTTTCAGCTCCAAGCGCTTTTTCGTGGCTTTGCCAACTGCATAGAAGGTCAGGCATGTCGTCCTGGTTGATATCTTCGAGAAAACAATCCACCAGTTGATATCCTAATAGGGTGGTACGGGATCTTGTTCTGTCCTTGTATAGGTTCAGTATCTGTTTATCTGCCCGGTATGTAGCAAGGGATTGGCTGTTTGCGAATAACCAGTATCCATCGAAAGGAGCCGGGAGTCTCTGTATAACAGCCGCATTGACCAAATTAAAATCAGCCCATTTGGGCGCTTTATTGGCATATCGTTGGGTAGGTTTGATGGTTGGAAAAGTGCCGGAAGCGATCATTCTGGGCTGAATCGATTGGATAGAGTCAACGTAAAATATCTGCTGATTCTTGCTATACGTAAATGTATACCCGTTTAAGGAGAAGGAATACCCGTGAAAGGGGGTATCAGACTGATCGATCAGATCAGTTTTCGAGAAGTCGGTGCGAATCATATAGAGTTGGTTGACCAGGGGTATTTTGCTTGTAAAACCTTGTATATAACTGATATTCTTCTTTCTATGCATCGATAATAAACAGAAACGGTCATTTCGGGAAACGATCCCCAATTCAGACCACACTCTCGACAATGTGACCGATTTTCTTTTCAGGAAAGAATCCGGGCTGGTTTTTTCTCTGTCAATCATCTGCAAGCCAAGCTCCATGGAGGAAAGAATGATCTTGTTCCCGTTTGGAGAGAAGCGAATCCAGGTGTTATCCGGATCCGGAAGGTCATAGGCAGTGTAAATCTCCTGGGTGGAGAGTAGTTTCTCTGTCTGGTCGGAAAGAGAATAATAATATACGGTGAAAGTATCTGCATCCATTTTCCGGAGAAAGTAGAAGCCTTCTCCTTCTGTATCCCAGCTTGGAGCATAGTCGACCCCCTCGGTTAAAAGCAGGTCTTGTTTAGTCCCGGTATGAAACAAATGAATTTTCCCGTCTGTACCGCGGAACAGGATCTCTTCATTGGAAGGGGGAGAAATATATTTTGTTTCATCTTCTTGTAAAATAGACGGAGTTTGAATCAGGTGTAGGACCCACCTGACAGAGAAAAATAAAATAGATCCAACCGCAGCGACCAAACACAGAAGGACAAACCAACCGAGTATTTTTCGGAGAATTTTACGTTTTTTTCGTCCCAAAGTAACTCCTCCCAATGATTTATTCTCATTCTAATAGTCAACACCTGATTGTCAATGATTTATTAAGAAAACACGCTAACTTCACTTGACCTTGTTTGCATTTTTCATAGATAATAGAAAGGTTGGTTTTATTTTGTTTGAAGGAGAATGATGTGAATTTTAATCAACGCCGCTGGCTCGTGATTACGGTCGCACTACTGGCTTACCTGCTGGTTTTTTTCCAGCGTACCGCATTAACCGTTCTTCAACCTGATTTAGAAAGAGTATTTCAACTTTCAGCCACTCAATTCTCTTCTTTATCGGGAGTGTATTTGTACTTGTACGCTTTACTGCAAATCCCGGTAGGAGTTTTGGTAGATTACGTAGGCGCCAGGAAAACAACGTATATCGGTCTTTTCTTGGCTGCTATTGGCGCTATGATCATGGCTTGGGCTCCCAGTTATGCCTGGTTGTTTTTCGGACGGGTACTTTCTAGTATCGGCATCGCTCCTATTTTTTTAAATTGCCTGAAATTAAGCGCAGAATGGTTTATGCCTTCTGAATTTGCTACCTTGTCCGGCATCACCCTTTTTGTCGGTAATTTTGGCGCACTGTTATCCAGTTATCCACTTTCGTGGTTAGTACAAATCACAAACTGGAGAATTTCTTTCATGATCGTCTCCATCTTTACATTCCTGGTGGCTTTCTTCGCTTGGTTTTTTATCAAGGATAAACCTTCCGACTGCGGATTTCCGAATCATTTTCAATCAAAACCTCTTACTTTTAAAGATACTTTGTACGGACTTTCTATAACGATCTCAAAACCAGCCATCGTTCTTCCCATGGCTATCTATTCTTTTTCTCTCGCCTCCGTTCTTACCCTGCAAGCAGCCTGGGGTGCCAGGATGGCTCAGACATTCCTGAATATTTCCAAAACGAATGCGGGATTGGTCGTTATGTTTATCTCTGTTGGTATTATGAGCGGTGCATTAATCAGTGGAAAACTGGGAGATCGCTTTAAAAAAGAACGGGTACTGATCTCTTTTTTAATTCCAGCTTCATTATTGTGGGTATCGTTTCTGTTTATCCATTCTCTCGCCTCTATATGGGTGTTTGCCGTCTGGATGCTGCTGGTAGGATTTGCTAGTGCGGGATTTTCCCTGACATTTTCTCTGGGAAAAGAGATCTCTGGGCACCGGTATAGCGGTATCGGAATGTCGATTGTCAACGGCAGTGGATTTATTTTTACCGCTCTCATTCAAAACATATACGGCAGAATCCTTGATTTCTCAAAAATGGGAGACCTTTATACAAAAACAGGTTTTTTACAAGGCAATTATATTTTGATCGCCTCTTCATGCCTGGCAGCTTTGTTTGCTTTCATTGTGTACTATCATAAAACACACGAGAAAAAATACGATCTGATACATTGAAAAAGTTAAGAAAACCTATATAGTGGCAAGCAAGAACTAATCCTTGGGGGGGTTGACCATGAAGAAATGGATTTGGTTTTTATTGTGTGGTTTCATTATTTTTCAGCTTTCATGCAGTAAGAGTACCCAGACTTTACGTCAGAACACTTCGAAAGAGATGGATGAGGGGTGGTATTCATCCGGATCGGGTATGGTAGCTGAAGAAGCATCGAAGCCGGCTGGAACTCCCTCCCCTGTCATACAGGATGCAACGATCCGAAAAATCATTCAGAACGGTAGTGTAGACATGGAGGTGGAAGAACCGGAAAAAACCAGCTCTTCCATTGAACAATATATAATATCGAAAAAAGGGTACATCGCGAATGCCAGAAAAGAAGATGTGCAAGATGTGGTGACTGTATATCTTCAGATCAAGATACCTGTTCAGGAATGGTCCGGTTTCATGACTTTTTTAAAACAGCAGGGAAAAATCAAAAAAGAGTCAGTTTTCACCAATGAAATTACAAAAGAGTATTATGATACCGCTGCCCGTCTGAAGAACAAACAGGATCAGCTGGTACAATATAAGCTGTTACTGGGCAAGGCGATGAAAATCGAGGATATTTTAGCAGTTCAGCAACAAATTGACAATGTACAGGAGATGATTGAGGTGTACAAAGGACAACTCACTCTCTGGGATCAGCAGGTCGCTTTGTCCACGATCGATATTAATATCCGACAGTATCCAGCTACTCAAGTTACCTCTAAAAACCCTTCCTGGGATTTTCTGACAGGATCGGAGCTGTGGAAATTATTGAAAAATAATATCATTGTGGTATTTTCCGGTATTATCAGGTTCATTCAGTATTTTTTGGTGATCCTCATCGTGTATTGTTTACCGATCGGTTTATTGATCTGGTTTTTTTACTGGTTAGCTCAAAAACTCGTTCAGGCATGGCAAAAACAGCAACAAAAGAAAAAATAGGAGGCACATTTTTTATGAAAAAAGTGATGGTATGGTTATGTATTCTTTTCATTTTCTCAGCTATAGGAAGTTCTTTTGAGATTAAGGCAGAAGAAAAACCTGACACGATTCAAACCATTTTGAAAGAGTACGGATATGAACTCAATGAGATAAAATACGATCCTGAAATTCTTTCTTCTCTCATCGCTACGAATGCTAAAATGACATTTCCGTGGTTTCATCGCTGGTGGAGTCATCCTTTCGAGATTCCTAAGAATGTCAAAGGAACGGTCAACGGAATTGCCGGTAGTTATCAAGATAATCCGAATTTTCCCGCTAAAGCGGAATATAAGAATGTAGGCTTATTCAATCAGTTTTTAGGGGGGATGTCGCGAACAGGGTATTCAGCGACTACTATGCCAGAACTAAAACTGATGCCTTATCCGATTGATAAAGAAGAGCCGATTTTAGACGGTGTGAAATTTATCTACGCTGCGACGGGATATGATTTTTATGAGCCTCAAGCGGAAGCAATTCGAACGGCAGTCGGTGAGATGCCGGCAGAGTTGCAGATGCCTATCGCGGATTATCTTTATTCTGCGGTCATTTTGTGGCGGTATCGAAACCGCGCGATGCGTAACATCCCCAAAGAGAAATGGGTGGATGTATATGATAAGGCGATCCAGATGTCTATCTCTGTCGAAGAGACGAAAGACCTGGATGCATTTATGTGGGATACCGGCCCGACTTTTGATTATTTAGACCTGTATAACGGAACAGTACCTTTGATTTATTCCATTTTCAAGATCGAAAAAAAGATCCGGGACGAGAAATTTGACACAAACGGGTACCAGTTTGACATCTATACCCCGTTGGGAAGAATCGCTTTCCAGGGAGGATCAGAGAAAAATGAGTACATCGGAGATGATTACTGCTTGATCGTCGATTGCATAGGAGATGACAATTACCTTGGTGCTACGGCTGCTAATTCTTCTCTTAATAAGCCTGTATCGGTTGTCATCGATTTCGACGGCAATGATCATTATAGCGCTGATAAAAGGGATAAATGTGCTCAAGGGACAGGTGTATTAGGGGTGGGCATCCTGATTGATGAACAGGGAAATGACAAATACGATGCCTACGACAATGCTCAGGGAGCGGCCACATTTGGTGTCGGTTTACTTTGGGACAATGCCGGCGATGATACTTTTAAAGCGCGTGTGTTTTCTCAAGGTGCAGGACAGTTTGGAGTAGCCAATCTCGTCAACGTTGGAGGTAATGATACCTATTACGCCTTTTACGCTTCACAGGCTTACGGATATACCGGAGGCTACGGTTTATTACTGGATACCGATGGTGATGACCAATACACTGCTGAGCCAACGGAGTTATTGACCCCCGGGGTGTTGGGCCACAATGACAATATCAATTATTCCCTTTGCCAGGGTGTAGGCTTTGGCCGCAGGGCTGATTTGTATGATGGTCACTCGATGGGTGGTGGAATGGGTGTGTTGGTGGATCTCAAGGGAAATGACAAATATGTCGCCGGCATTTACGCCCAGGCCTCCGGATACTGGTATGCCACCGGTATTCTTTACGACAAAGAGGGCAATGATGTGTACGATGCTTATTTCTTTGTACAGAGCGGTACGGCGCATATGGGCATCACTGAATTGCTCGATGAAGCCGGGGACGATATCTATTATGCCAGACAAGCGATCTCTGCCGGAGGAGCTCATGATGTTTCCATCTCCTGGCATATTGATAAAGGCGGGAACGACAAATTTCTATGCAATTATGAAGTGACAGACAAGGATGGCAAGAAAACCAAAACATCCGGCGGTATCTTGTTAGGCTCCTCCACTGCGAATGGAATGGGAATATTAGTGAATATTGGCGGAGACGATGTGTATGATGTGTTGGATGAGCCGGGAAGAGGGAAACAGAGTGTCGGATATGCCAACCATGTCGTGCCTCCCACGATGAATACTTGGCGAAATACGTTCCCGGATGTCGGTTTGTTTATTGATATCGGCGGGGAAGATACGTATACCAGACCGGATCTGATTAAAAATAATACCAGCTGGAAACAGGAATCCACGCAATACGCGAGAAGAATGTCCATTGGGATTGGTTTGGATATTGAAGAGGGATATATTCCCTGGGTGGAATGGTAGACTAACCCCTTTACCCTCCCCTTAAAAAATAAATTGGGACAGTCCCAATTTATTTTTTAAGGGGAGGGTAAATTTTGAAGAACAACTCCACCGTATGGGAAAATCCAGAAATTTGATGTGACGGTAGCAAAGAACTATCTAACCGAATTTGAAATGGGACAGATGGCAACGTCTGGTGTCCGTCTACGCTTATTTAGATATAGCTGAGGATATGGCATTGCGGCATATTCCTATGGCTATGCAGGACTGGGAAATGCATTTAAATTGATTTATTCATGCTACTGATCGCGATATTCCGCATGATGTCGGAAAAGTGACAGCAGAAATTGCCAAAGCCCATGCGAAAACGGAGAAGGATAAAAATAACTAAAGACTTTCTATGTTCTGGGAGTGATATGCAGCGATCTCCTCGGCTAAAGCATCCAATTTCTGAAAAGTTAAATTGTTTGGAGTGCCTTTTTCCAGCACAGGTTCGAGGATCTTGACCGATTTCATATTCCCCAGCAGACTTGTGATCTGGTCTGTCATTTTACCACCCCATCCGAAAGAACCGATGATACCAAACCATTTGATCTTCGGTCGGAGCGCATTCACAAGATACGCTGCATAAGCCGCTACCGGATGAGCTCCCGCCAGTACAAAAGGTGTCCCCAGAATAACGGTAGCGGCATCTACTATGGAAGAAGCTAATTCTCCGATATCTGTTTTTGGTAAATCAAACACATCTACCGCCACGTTTTTCTGCACTAATCGGTTCACAAGGTGATCCACCATGAGTTTTGTGCTTTCATGCATCGAAACATATGGCAAGACCACTTTGTTGTGCACTTTATCAGAAATCCACTCCAAATAAGCGTTCCAAAGAACTGACTTATCTGACTGTACGGGTCCGTGTGAGGGGGCAATCATATCAAAAGGCAAGGAGGAAAGTTGGTTCAGGTTGCTTGAGATGACGGAACGAAACGGCATCATGATCTCTGCATAATACCTTCTACCCGCGGATAATAACTTACAAGGATCATGGGAGAATAATTCACTGCTCGCAATGTGAGATCCGAACAGATCACAGGTGAACAAGATGCGGTCTTCCTGCAAGTAAGTGCACATCGTATCCGGCCAATGTACCCAGGGAGTGAAAAAAAACTGCAGAGTTTTGTTTCCCAGCGAGAGTGTCTCGTTCGTCTGGATGGTGATAAATACTGACTCAGGCAGGTGGTGAAATGCCATCAGCAGGTCTTTGCACTTTGGATTGGTAACGACTTTTGCCATGGGAAATGCCTGAAGCAGAAAAGGTATCGACCCGGAATGGTCTTGCTCTGCATGTTGGGAGATAATGTAATCAATCCTTTCTATCGACAAGGCTTGAAGATTGGTCTTCAACTGATGGTAACATGCGGGATCGACCGAATCTATAAGTACAGTTTTCTCGCTTCCTTGAATCAAGTAGGCATTGTAACTAGTACCATCCGGCAGGGGAATCAACTCATCAAATAGTCTTCGGTTCCAGTCCAATGCCCCTACCGCATAGACAGAGGAACCGATACAACGGCTGAAACTCATGAAATACTCCTTGGAAAATGGATTATTTACGTTATTTTCTCAAATTGATCTTTTGAAGCTCCGCAAATGGGGCATACCCAGGAATCAGGAATATCTTCGAAAGCAGTGCCTGGCTGGATGCCGCCATCGATATCACCGACAGCCGGATCATATTCATAACCACAAATAAGACAACGGTACTTACTCATTTTATCTCCTCCTGTTGTTTTTTCCTGTGTATTTTCTGGTGTTTTCTGATATGTTGCTGCGTTCTTTGGGGTAAGCCCTTTTTTTACCATGTGATAATAGGCATAAGTCATCGGTTCTTTCTTGGATAGCACTGTTGCATTGGTAATCTTGCCGACAAAGAGGGTGTGTGTATGGATAGGCAGATGGGTAATCATATCTAATTCAAAGGTGGCTATAGCATGGTCAGTTACAACTGGCATCCCATTCTCTCCCAAGGTATATTGAACGCCTTCAAATTTATTAATCTCTTTTCCTGATTTAAAACCAAATTGACCAATCAAAGTCATGGGGGTTTCCTGGTCCAAGACAGAAATGGTAAATTTCCGGCTCTGTGAAATCATCATATGCGTAAGGTTCTGCTGGT
>JAQVYZ010000220.1 GCA_028708485.1 Caldisericia bacterium
AAAACATTGCCATCCAATTGGATATCGGGAGCACCACTGCCTGGGTAAACGGAAAAGCCGTGTCCCTGACTGCTGCTCCGGAAATTGTTCAGTCCAGAACCTTTGTTCCGCTTCGTTTTGTCGGAGAATCGATGGGTGCGCAGATCGAATGGGAAGCCTCTGCTCAAAAAATCACCATTCGCTTCTTTGAAGAGTAGCCTTCCCCAAGGGGTTGTTGGGCACCCTCGTTGAATAGGGCTTTGCAAATGATTTTAGGAATTTGATGAACCACACAAAAGACCCCTGCGTGGGTTATAGGAGCTGAGCGGTTTCGGTCAGGAATAAAGGATCAACAATTCCCTTTCGAGAAGCTGTTATTTGATATTGTGACTTTCTCAACATAGTACAGATCCAGCTTTTTTTCCAGTATGGATTTCACGGAATAACAGTTGAACCCCTGATATCTTCCCAGCAGCTGATCAATGCTAATGTTAATATAAATGAGCATTACACAAGATCCTAAGTAACTTATTCGGTTACTTCCACCTTCTAACTATGCATTCAAATGCTTTTATCCCGTTGGAGTGTATAGAAAATGGATAAAATTGAATATAATGATTTCATTATGAATAATTTAGAAACATTTGTTGTTCTTACCTCTGACATCATCGATTCAAGAAACACAAATTGTGAGAACAAAAATTGGATCGGTCAATTGAACATCCTCAATAAGGAAATCCAGGAAAAACACTCGAAAGTTTGTTTAACTCCATTCAGTTTGTCCAGAGGTGATAAAATTCATGCTGTTTTTCACGCTCATGTATCAATTCCAATCATAATAAAACTACTTCGGTATCATCTACTTCCATTTAGAATCAGAATAGGTGGAAATATATTTTTTTAAAACTAAAGAGGTAAAAAAATGAAAAAGAACTACATACCTTTCATATTACTTGTTTTAATGACAATTACTCCAATGCTTCAAGGATGTAAAACTCAAGATCCGTTTGTTAATACGCCTGTCTATCAAAACATTATCCTTGAAAAGCAAGACGCTATCGGTTTCGAATGGATTGACAATACAAAACCCAACCAAATTGGAAAAAAGGTCCAATTAAATTGGAAATTATCTCTTAAAGATGAACGATGGCAGGATTGGTATTGCGACAATAAATCAGTGTGGATGATTGATAAGCAGGGAAATTTGTTCCAAATCGATATCAACACCGGAAAAAACAGTATATCACTTTACTTCACAAGCTTGGTTCGCAACGCAACTGCATGATCGATTCAGGTTGTTCATGCTTGCCAGACAAGAAGATGGTACAATCGAATTACAAGCTTATCAGCCAAACAAGAAAAGCATCGCTTGGACAAAATCCTTGGAAGATAAAACAGCCATTTTCGCAGGAAACAAAATCATGAATGGTATTCTCTATATTGGTAATCAAAGTGGCACTCTATTTGCCATCCATGCGAAAGATGGTTCTGAACTATGGCGGTTAGATACTAGACAGGAAATCAGAAGTGATGTCTTTTTTAATGGGAATACGCTGTATTTTACTACCAAAGACAGTACCTGTTATGCTGTGAATAAGACCAATGGCAAGGTTCTCTGGAAGCACCAAGGTGTTTTTACAAGAAAAACTACTTTCCCGAGTGAATCTATGTTATTTACACATATCGATGGAAAAATTGGATATTTTGGAAATTCATTTGAACCTTTTACGTTGCTAGATGCAGCTACTGGCAATGTATACTGGGAATATCCTTACTCCTCTGATGCAATTCAATCATATGCGGATATCGCTTCGAAGAATCTTGATGTGCCAAACTGGGATCGTTCATGTCCAAAGTGGGTCATCAGCAGTTTTGAAAAACCTTTTGCTGTGAAAGATAAATTGGTTCTATTATTTACATCTAACTTCAGACAGGACTTGCATGTATTAAATCCTTCATCCAAGAAGGTTATCTGGCAAAAAGATGAGATTGAATTTTGCTTGAAAACAGACGATGAAAAGATGGTCGTTGGAAGATATGAGTTGAATAAAGATAACAATCGTTATGTTGCCATGTTGGAAAAGCTGGACCCAGAAACAGGCAAGGTTGTCTGGCGCAATGATAAATTTGCAGAAGTAGTGAATAAAGAAGGCATACATTTTGATTTTGACGAAGCTCATATTATCAACAAGTACATTTTGATCAATGAAAATTACGGAGAGAATTTGTTTCTAATTGATACAACCAATGGCGATCTAGTATGGGCTTATTCCTCCAATGACAATTCATTGAATTTTGTCAATATTTCTGTTTATGACAACGTCTTTTTTGTTGAACAGCTTAAGTCGAACTCGTTGTTCTGCTTTCAAATCCTGAATTAACCATTATTACAGCGAAAATGGGACGTATAGATGAATTATGGAGGCTTTTGAATGATATGCACAAGAGATCGTCCCGTTGCTTTTTGGTTATCTCTGTATAGAAGGGATTCTCGACTTTTCTCTTGATATGACGGTAAATATGTATTGTATACCCCAATAACACTTCTTTAACCATCAAAGAGATTGCGTTACACTATAAACATCTCTGGCGAATAGAGCGATCCTTCCGAGAACTGAAATCCACCTTGGACCTACTCCCTGTCTTTCATTGGTCGAAACCCAGGGTAAGAGGC
>JAQVYZ010000221.1 GCA_028708485.1 Caldisericia bacterium
CTTTCATACTTTTTTAGACATATACTTGGGGGATAGTCCTCAAGATTAAGAAAATCTTTCAATTTTTAGTACAAGGGACAGTCCCCTGTACTAATTATTCTTTCGGATAAGTCAGGGTGATCCGTTGGGTAGAAGCTTCCCAGTCTACTTTGAATTCAAAGGTTTCTGCAATGAAACGCAGGGGTAAGTACGACCTGCTCTTATAAATTACAGGGGAAACAGGCTTATCAGGGTCAATATCGACTTCTTTGCCATAGACGATTGCTTTGGGATTACCGATCCAAAAGATGATATGTGTATCATTATTAAAAAGATCAATACGTTTTTCGACTGAATCATATAATATTTGTCCACCTGCTACGGTTTCTATTATTACTCGTACCGGAACCATGGTTCTTCCTGAGTTTTTGTCGATGTAAGGTTCGCTGTCTATTGGTGAGTTTTTACCATTGACTATTATTATGCTCTGTCCAATGAAAAGATGAATCACTATTTTTTCTTTCAATGTTACCACTTGGGAAAACTCACTACTATTCCTAGCTTTATCAGTAGCGATAACTGTTATTGTATTCTCCCCTTTTTGAAAGATTATTTCAACTTTAAAAGTACCATCCGGCTTTACAATAATGCTTTGTTGATTCACCGTTACAGTCGCTTCCGGTTCCGTTTCGCCCTGGACATGTAATTTGGGATCATATATTTCTTTTGGAATGGGCGATATTTTCAATGCATGGGGTGTTTTATCGAGAGTGATATCGGTTATGAATAATACTGCGTTGTGATAACTATCTGTCACGTATATCTTGCCGTTCGAGTCGAAAGCCATATTATACAATCCACTATGTCCCATATCCTGCTGCCAGATGAATTCACCGTCGGAAGTTAACTTAACAATGCTGTTTCCCTGCTGAATAGTATAAATATTACCTGCACCATCTCGGGATACACCTTTTAAAAGATAATCAAATTCATACTCCTTGAAAATTTCTCCATCTGGATTGATCCAAAGTAATTTATAAGAATGATGCATACCTACTAGTTTATCCTTCTCATATTGGATCCACCATGCTACATTTACAATCATATTATCCTTGTCATCAATGACGATATTTCCATAAATACTAAACAAGTAGTTTTGCAGCAAGATTGTCTTTTTTATGGTTATTTCTTTACTGTCGATTTTGCTGATATCATATAAAAGAATTTTAGAAGCCATAAAATCAGAATAATATTCGACACAAACAACTAAATTACCGGATGAGTTGACCGCTAAGCCTTCTGGGTTGCCATCAGGAATTTCTAAAACCATGTGAGGGGTTAAATCAGGCTTGAAAACATGTATGGAAGAATCTCGGATATCACTCATGTAACAATAACCTTGTTGATCAAAAACAATATCCTCAGGGAGTAAGATGGCACTAGCACATTGTTTTGATTGTTTAAAAGGAAGATTGATTGAATGAATCTCTTCTCCTTCTTGGTTTAAAACACTTGCTTTATTATAGTGTCGGTTGACTACGTAAAGATTATGATCAGGACCAATAGTGAGTCCTTTTGGATACGAAAAAATATTAGTGGGTAATGCTTCGTCGCCATAACAGCTTGCAAATTCATAAATAGGCGATTGTAAAAAACCAACCCGTTGTTTTTCTAGGTTATAGATGGTGACACGGGTATGATCAAAATCAAAAGTGTAAAGTTTATCTTGAGAACAAAGCAATCCGTATATTCCCAAACGACATGGTTTGTCTTTGTCATGCTCGATTTCGTTTAAAAAGATTTCAACAAATTGCAAAGGCTCTGCTGGATCATCCGGGACTTTATACTTATAAACAGCATTGCCGTTATTGACATACATGAATTGACCTGAAAATGCTTTATATTCTAAATAGGCACATTCTTTCAAATCTTCCTCCTGTAAAAATTCACAGACGAAATATCCTTCTGGAGAAAACTTTAAGTAATCAACCTTTAATTTCTCACCAAATTTATGCAAATATACGTATCCTTTTAAATCAACGGCAATATTGAAAAAATCTTCATTATAATTGGGATTTAGAAACTCAGGGTCTTGAATAAAATCTCTGATAAAATCGCCATCAAGAGAAAAAACCTTGATATAAGCATTATCAGTATAGATATGATCAGAATTAATAATTGCGATTTCTTTGTTATTCAAAAAAACAAAATCATGAGGAGAATCAAATTGAGAAGGATCACCCCATTTTTTTATGAATGATCCGTCTTTTTTAAACACTTTTATCTGGGATAAATAAGAATCAAGCACATACAGGTTATCGTTTTCATCAAGATGGATTTGTTCTATGATTTGGAATTGACTATCTCCGGAACCGATTGAACCAAAGTGATACATAAAATTCAGATTGGCATCAAAGACTTCAATCTGTGATTCACCTGAGTCGGCGATGAAAATCGTGCCGTCTTTCGCAACTGCTATGCCCGTTGGCATGCGAAACGTACCCGGTATGGTGGACAAACCGATTACTTTTTCAATCTTAAGGGGATTGTCATCTTGTGCTTTAGTTGTTTGATCGATTGACAGTAAAGGTATCAAAGAAAGAAAACCAACCATTAGTACAACAACAAAGCGCTTTTGATTCCTCATCTTCTCACCTCACTTTTTTA
>JAQVYZ010000222.1 GCA_028708485.1 Caldisericia bacterium
GGTCCATTGGCTCTTTTTTTGTATCCCAACTCGGAACTTTTTCCGGTTGTGGATGTTCAGACCATAGCATCTCTTTGACGACTTTTTGAATAGATTCCGGCTGAATATGATTCTCAGCATTGTATTGCATCTGTTTTTCCCGTCTGCGGTTAGTCTCTTCAATCGCATTTCTCATGGAATCGGTCATCGTATCAGCGAAAAGAATAACCCTCCCGTGAACATTTCTGGCGGCACGCCCAATCGTTTGTATCAAAGAAGTTTTAGAGCGCAAAAAACCTTCTTTATCAGCATCCAGTATCCCGATCAGGGCCACTTCCGGTAAATCCAAACCTTCCCTGAGCAGGTTAATCCCTACCAAGACATCAAAGGTTCCATCCCGCAGTTGTTTTAAAATCTCCACCCGTTCAATCGTATCAATATCAGAGTGCAGGTATTTGGCTTTAATGCCTCTCTCCAGGAAGCACACCGATAAATCCTCCGCCATTCGTTTGGTTAAAGTGGTGATCAAACAGCGGAATCCTGTTTGGATGGTGCTTTGTATTTCGGTTTCCAGCGTATCGATTTGATTCTCTGTCGGTCGGATTTCCACATAAGGATCGATTAATCCGGTCGGACGGATGATCTGCTCTGCATACACCTCGCTGACAGACATCTCTTGGTCTCCGGGTGTCGCTGAGACAAACACGATTCGATCGGTTTTGGCTAAAAATTCCTCCCAACGTAAAGGCCGGTTATCTAAAGCAGAGGGAAGGCGGAATCCATATTCGACAAGATTTAGTTTCCGGCTTTGGTCTCCTCGATACATCCCTTTCAGTTGTGGAACGGTGATGTGAGATTCATCAATGAAGGTGAGAAAGGGTGGCTTAAAATAATCGATAATCGTAGAAGGGGTAGATCCTTCCTCCCGAAGCGCCAGATGACGTGAATAGTTTTCCACACCCGGGCATGAACCTGTTTGTTCAAGGTATTCCAAATCCTGATAGGCTCTTTGCTGGATTCTTTCTGCCTCTAACAACCTGCCGTTCGACTGGAAATACTGGATTCTTTGTGCAATCTCTTCGCGTATTTTTGGCAAAGCAACGTGCAGCCGTTCCCGGCTGGTCACAAATTGTTTAGCCTGAAAAAACACAAAGGTGTCAATTGCCTGTATTTTTTTTCCTAACATTGGCTGAATCACAGTGATACTCTCTATCCTATCCTCTGAAAACTCGATCCGTATTGCTTGGTCTTCGATTTCAGCCGGAAACACATCTACCATACTCCCTCTTACACGTACCGCTCCTCGGGTAAACTGGATATCATTTCTCTCATACTGCAATTTTATCAGTTTTCTGACAAAATCATTTCGATCAATCGTCATACCCTGATGAATCGGAAATAAATTCTCCAGGTAATCCTTAGGTTCCTGCCATCCGTAAATACAAGATACCGAAGCGACAACGATCGTATCTTTTCTCTCAATCAGGGATCGTACGGTAGACTGCCGGAGTCTTTCTATCTCTTCGTTGATATCTGCATCTTTCTCGATATAGAGGTCTTTACTGGGCACATACGCTTCAGGCTGGTAATAATCATAATAACTGACAAAGTACTCCACCTGGTTCTCGGGAAAATAATCCTTGAATTCAGCGTATAATTGTGCGGCTAATGTTTTGTTGGGAGCAATGACCAGACTGGGCCACTGAAGCTCCTGAATGATGTTTGCCATGGTGAATGTCTTACCGGAACCTGTCACACCCAGTAGAGTACTAAATCGCTTATCCTGCCGGATGGCATTCAGGATCGCCAGAATCGCCTGCGGTTGATCACCTTGTGGTTTATAAAATGATGTCAGTTGAAATGGTTTCATTCTTTTAAATGTAAAAAAGGGCACAGCTTGATGCTGTGCCCTTTTTAAAAGTTACACCGTGACGGTGATTATTCCATCGTTAATCGGGTAATGATCACCTTTCTGGTGCTCTGGTTCCATTCTACTTCAGCACCAAGCGCTTCGCTGACAAAACGGATCGGAACGAAGGTTCTGCCGCTCTTAATCTCGGGGGCAGCGTCCATTGTTACCACCTGGTTATTGATAATCGCTCGGGTAGAACCGATCTGCATAGAGATTACCTTGTCACCGAGAGTAATATTAATACCCTTGGTCTGCTGTACCCAATCGACCTGTGCACCAAACCCTTCTGCAATAACGCGGAACGGTACAAATGTTCTCCCCTGGGAGATATAAGGTTTTGCATCGATCTGCTTTTGCTGACCGTTGATATTTGCGATATCATTATCGATCTGCAATTCAATGACACTCTTTTTGAAGTTCGGGATCTCAAGCACTTTCTTGGTAAAACCATCGTTGGTACGAACATTGATTTCAATGCGGTTTCTACCATAAGTGACCGGGATGGTCGCTTCAAAATCAAAACTAACAAATTTTTCATCGGGAATGACATCGGCTTCAATACCATTCACAAAGACCCAGATAGCTCTATTGGTAGCATTTTCCGTTATATTCTTTCTGGAAACCTTCCCTTTTATAGAAACTTCGGTTGCTTCCACAATTTTTTCAGGGATATCAAGAGAAATCTGAAGGTTATCCGTCGGTTTTTCGACGTTAACGATCTTTTTAGCTATACGACCTGTCTGGTCTTTGGC
>JAQVYZ010000223.1 GCA_028708485.1 Caldisericia bacterium
CATCCACGGTAAGGTATCTTCTTCGGTCGAAATGGTAGCCACTCTCAATGGTATTCCGCTTGAGTTTCATCCCAGGAGAGAGAATGACTTGGCTTTTACTACCAAAAGTGCCTTTTTGAAAACAGGATTCAATTCACTGGTTTTTCAGCTTACCGATAAAGAGGGCTATACCAAGACGATTAAAAAAACAATCGAATATATAGGCGTGCAGGTGAATGCGAGTTTTGTTGAAGAGAATGAGACAATTAACGATAAAGTCATCTTAACCGGTAATTCCACTCCGTTGTCTAACGTTTATGTTGCCATTCCGGGGAAAAATAAACGAAAGATCGTTGCGTATTTTAAAGTGAGTGAAATTGGGAAATTCTCGATTGAAGTACCCTTAGAACCAGGGCAGAATATTTTTCATATCTATAGCGTCAAAGATAATAAAGAAAGCCCGGTCATTGTCAGGAAAATTACTAGAAAACTGAGCGAATAAGAGGATGTAATGCATATCTTAGAATTGACAGCCAATGTGTTTGGATTGATAATCGGAATTATTTCAGCGGTAACGGATGCGCGCACCAGAAAAATTTACAATGTGGTCACCTATCCCGCAGTGCTCGTTGGTTTCATTTTTCACACTCTGGCTGCTGTGCTATCCCAAAGAGGCATCGCAGGATTTTTGTTTTCTCTGTACGGATTCTTGTTAGGATTCGGATTCTTTTTTATTCTTTATTGGATAAGCGGGGGAAAGAAAATGGGAGCCGGGGATGTAAAACTATATGCTGCTGTGGGCGCTTGTTTTGGACTTTATGCTACTCTCTATTCTCTTGTGATTACAGCTTTGGTAGGATTACTGATATCCTTTGCTTTGTTGTTTCCGGTTTTATACATGGTGATCAGAACCGGACGATTATCCATCCTGCAGGATTATAAGAATTATCCGATACCATATGGAACCGTGATAGGAATCTCCATCACCATTTGGGTGATCATCCGAATGGTTGGTCTTACGGAAAATTTGATTTTGCCGTTTTATATATAGAATATAATGGAATGAAGAATGATTTAAAAACCTCATCATTAAAAAAGGAAAATGGCACAACCACCTTAGAATTTGCCATTATTTTTCCGATCCTCTTTTTTATTATTTTTTACAGCATCCTGATGATCTTTTGGATCAACGATGCCACCATAACAACATATGAAGCCGGTAGACTAAGCCGTCTCCAATCAGTCGGTGTCAATATAACAGAAGAGGATGAGGTTTATAACGCATTGATGGAAGTACCTACTCTCGACCGATTTCAATCTGGCAATATCTCCTCTCAGGTAGAGAGTGTGGACAGCACTGTTTCCAGAATCACGACTACAGTGAATCAAACAAATTCTTTCATCAGTCCCTTGTTAATTCAATTGATCCTTCCGCATGATAATGAGATAGAGGAAGACCATTATAACTCTCAGCAGGCAAGTGTGGTTCGTTGGATGGAACCTTATCTGGGATTTAAAAGTGAATAAACCACTTTTTAAAAGACATACCGGCGAAAAAGGCCAGTCAATTGTTGAGTTTGCACTCTTCTTACCCGTGATCCTTTTGATTGTTTTCGTAGCCATCCAGATTTCGATCATTGCTTATTACAGGTTATTGCTCAACCAAGCTTTGACAGACATTGCCAGAACAATTGCCGTTACTGAGAATCCGGATAATACCGTGTGCCAAAACCGAATAGAGAGTATTTTAGATTTTTATTCTGAAAATGCTCTGGTTGCCATGCAACTCAATAATAACGCTTTATTTGCATGGGAGTGGGAGCGTGAAGCAACCGCTGGATTACATGAAGTAGTCATTATAAGCGGGACCTATCATGGAATGAGACTGCCGTTTATAAGTGATTATGTCATCAGCGATTCCATCTGTTATCCCAGCGTTTATCCGACTGCTCCCGGACCATGAAGCAAATCAGGATATTTCGTGATGATATCCTTTTGTGGCAGAGAGTTTTGGTTGCCAATTCTTTTATTTCTCGATTAGTTGGATTACTGAATCGATCTTCTCTTGAACCGCCTGAGGGAATGTTCTTTCATAAAGCCCCTGCAATCCACACCATAGGGATGAGGTTTTCCATCGATATTATATTTCTGGATGCTTCTCGTCGTGTTACAAAAGTACTCCAACAGGTGAAACCGAATCGTATCTTGCCTTATATAAAATCAAGATATACCATTGAATTGGCAGCGGGGCAGAGCGAAGAAAAAAGAATCCAACCAGGGGAGACGCTACGCTGGGAAGAGGGACAGGTGACACTGGAATTTGCTTTGATTATTTCACTCTTTATTCTCACTATGGTCATTCTTATTCCTCTATTTGCAAGCACTGTTGGCGATTACATTCAAACATTACTGGATTTTGTCATCGATCTATAAGTTAGAAGTTTTGTAAGGACTCCATAAAACGCTTTTCTACATATATCGAGCTCATCGAAAAAAGCAAAGCGGAATAATTCATCCCAAAAGAGACCAAGTCTCCCACTTGAAGATTCGGTTTTGCTTCCACATCGAGCATCAGGTGATCAGAGGAAGCTCCCAATATCTCGATGCCTTTATCGAGGGGTGTAAGTCCCGCAATATCTGTATAGATCGGAAG
>JAQVYZ010000224.1 GCA_028708485.1 Caldisericia bacterium
GCAGCAGGCTTTCATAATATCCTGATGATCGGACCGCCGGGTACCGGGAAAACAATGTTGGCAAAAAGATTGGTAACAATATTACCTTCACTCACTCCTGAAGAATCCCGGCAAGTAACGAAACTGTACAGTATTGCTGGTAAATTGCCTTCCGACCAAGGTTTTATCGTAGAAAGACCTTTTCGATCTCCTCATCATAGCGCATCCAGTATCGCTTTAGTCGGCGGTGGAGTAACACCAAAACCAGGAGAAATATCCCTTTCTCATCGGGGAGTACTTTTTTTGGACGAATTACCGGAATTCAAGCGAGAGGTGATAAATGCTCTCAGACAACCCATTGAAGAAGGAACGATCACCATTTCACGAGCGAGATCCACTATGCAATATCCGGCTCATTTTATGTTGGTTTCGGCGATGAATCCCTGTCCATGCGGATATCATGGAGATTCGAAACACCCCTGTACCTGTCAGCCGGGACAGGTGCTACGATACAGAAATAAAGTAAAAGGACCGATCCTGGACAGAATTGATATCGTCACAGAAGTATTTCGTGAAAAAACCGAGAGGATCATTCAAGGAAAAAAGAATGAAACTTCCGCTGAAATTAAACAATTGGTTAAGCAAATGTATCAAATACAAAGAGAAAGATATTCAAACGAGAAGTTTCAGTTCAACTCAGAGATTCCGGCAAGAGTACTGAAAAAATATTGTACTCTCACAGAAAGTGCCTCTGATTTTCTCAAAATGGCTTCCGAAAAAATCGGATTATCTGGAAGAGGTTTGACAAAAGTGATGAAGACATCCCGGACCATTGCTGATTTAAGAGGATCCAGCTTAATTGATACCGAAGATGTTGCCGAATCTCTTCAATACCGTTGGCAGGAAACGCAGTATTAATCTACTTTCCCACAGGGTTCTTATCACATCTTTATTTCCCAGAAACTCGCTCCATCAGTATAGAACTATTGAATTTGAAGAAGGATGATTTCCGAAGAAAAACATATTCAATCCTTGTGGAAAATAAACGCTATAATATGACCATAGCTTCATTTCAAAAATAAAAAGCAGTTTTTCTCGGGAGGATACCGATGAAAAGACTAACAAAGTGTATTTGTGTTAATCTTGCATTATTGATAATTTTTATGCTTTTCTCTACGATAGAAATTCATAGCCATTCATCTGTCGCCAATCAAAATACGTTTCCAGACTTATTTATGGATTTACCCACTCACTATACTCTACAGGAAAGTAGTATCGAATTTACTGCTGCCGATTTCAATTTGTTCGAGACGATGTTTATAGAATCGAATCTTTTCAATGATCAAATCGTATTTAAACGGTCATTTTTTGCCAATACCGGTAAAACATTTCTGCTCCAACACAAGGTTTCCAAACAACAATATACGCTCATCCCTACTATTTTAAGCGTGATCGTCATTTACAAAACAAGCGAAGAGTATGAGTATGGTATGAAATACTATATCTCTGAAATCATATGCCAAAATCGGGATAGGTTTTTATTCACCCATCTCAGAGAGGATGTTTTCATTCCTCTTACCGGTGCACTGTACGATTCCAATCTGAATAGAATCTGGAAATGGAAACCCTCCGACAATAAGCAAAATGGGAACCGGGTAGATTTGGTCTTTCAAGAGATATCTTCCGATTTGGAAAATCACCAATTATCACATCGTGTTGAGCCTTTGAGTGCTTTGTTTTCCAGTTGGTACTGGAGAGATTATCTGAATCAATATCTTCTTCCGAATCAATCAAGTGCTGATTTGACCACTTTTTCTTGGGATGACCCGATCATTCCGAAAACCTCTGACTCTCTTCTTCATTACCTTTCTGATCATTACTTGATCGAAAGTGTGAGCTATACTTGGACTGAAACCGATACCAAACAAGCATTGCAACATATTGGAAAACTATATAACGATTGGATGGATCAAAGAAATCTAACCATATCCTTTAAACAGGCGTACGAAATATCAAACCAGTCAGAGTATTCTATTTATATCCCCTATGTATCATTTAAATTCAAGATTGGGTCTGGTTCGGTAGGGTATGGTTTTTCTGCTTTAAAAAATAACGCTGGATTCTGGTCATTCTGGGTGCCTGACCATTTTTATTTTCCAGATCAAACTTTTGTTCGAACAAAGACCTTAATCATTGATAATATCACCCCCTATAGCTATAAGGATCCCTTTTTTCAATACTTGGTGGTCTTTGGTGTGGCTACATTCGAAAAGATCCATCCCTCCAATTTACCGACAATACTATTGGCTTTTGCATCGTCATTATACCATTCCTCTCTGAATTCAACTGCTAGTTTATCATCCGCAAAACCATATTCTCAAGTCACTTATTCCAATTCAACTGTCCTACATTGCGAACCTATGATGCTTCAGTTTATGAACCAGGTCAATCTGCTTTCTGATACACAACCTATCGAAGAAGCCGATCAGTTTTCATTAGCAAACATACTAGTATCCATGGATAACAGTGAGAACGCAGAAGTAACGTCTGTAACAATCAATCTATTACGCCAGTATAAAATTTATACCCCGGATACCAATGCCACCTATCGGTTTTTCCCGAATATGACTTGTAACATAACCTTAC
>JAQVYZ010000014.1 GCA_028708485.1 Caldisericia bacterium
TTCATTAAGCGCTCTCCTTTCCCCAGAAGAAATCAGGATCATTTGGTTGAAAAGTATTTAACACCGGTTTATCACCCAGATGTAATCCGGCTGAATAACCAAACAACTCTTTGACTTCTTTGTTCATTTTAGCAATTAGGTACATCAGATTGACATTTTCCGGACAAGCCCTGTCGCAAGCACCGCAAGCAACACACCGCCCGGTAAGGTGATTAATCCTAGTCAGGTTCCAGACGCTATTGTTCTGTTGATCAGGAGTCCTAGCTAACCAAAGAGGTTTATTGATATCGACAAAACAGACATCGCAATAACACATGGGGCAGGATTGTCTGCAAGCATAACATCGAATGCACTTTGACATCTCTTTTGCAAAAAAAGCGAACCTTTCTTCCGTCGGTAGGCTTTCAATCTTTTTTACCAATTCCAACAAAGGATCTTCCTGATTTGAAATGCCTGTACCCTCTACCTGATAGTCTTTTACGATTGGTTCCGGATACTGACAACTGGTGCAGGCGCTGTGCAATTGACCATCCCTTCCTAGCACTCCCTGGCATGGAAAACCGATAATAACGAGCTGATTCCGGTTAAGCTGCCCTTCATTCAGTAAAACAACGAGGGATCTGCTGATACAGCCTTGTGCCAGGATTCCCACTTTTTTATCGCGAAAACGATGAACCAAGTTGGCTAGATTAAATCCTGACTGATTATCCCACACCAGCTTTTCCACTTCTTCAGGGGACCGAAAAACAGCCGGTTTGCTTTTCCCATCTTCCGATTTTTGATAACCGATCAATAATTCAATTCCGTCAGCAGAGAAAGCTTTTTTGGCTAATTCTTTTAATTGTTCTGTCAGGGTATCAATTGGAATCATGTGCATAAGCCTCCAATTCTGTAAAATTTCTGGAAAATGATTGGTTAGGTCCAAGCGGTTTGACTTTTTCGACCACTTCCTTGATTAATGAGGCAAACTGAGCGCCTTCACTGGCAGATACCCATGCTAAAGTTACTCTTTCCTTTGGTATACCGGCAAATTGGAGAAGAAGAGAAAATATTTCTAAACGTCTTCTTGTATAATAATTGCCGGTTTGGTAGTGACAATCACCCGGATGACATCCGGATACTAATACAGCATCGGCTCCGGTTTGCAGTGCTTTCAGAATAAACAGGGGATTCATTCGCCCTGAACAGGGAACACGGATGATTCTCACATTGGGAGGGTACTGAAACCGTGATACCCCGGCTAAATCAGCTCCGGCATAGGAGCACCAGTTACATAAGAAACCGATTACTTTGGGTTCAAATTCATCCATCTCGAATACCTCCTACATGGGTTCCAACAAGGCGTCCATTGCCTGGCTGATCTCATCATTCGAAAAACCTTCCACATCAATAGCGTTTGATCTACACGCTGAAGCACATGAACCGCATCCTTTGCATAATGATGCATTCACCTCAGCAATTCGCTTCAACGGAGAACTCTTTGGTGGATTGACCATAGCAATCGCTTTATAAGGACAAATTTCTTCACAGGAACCGCAACCAGAACAATTTCTGTCATTCACATACGCTATTTTTCCACCGGCTTCAATCCCTTCCTTGGAAAGGATAATGCAAGCTTTTCCGGCAGCAGCTCTTGCTTGCGTGATGGTTTCCTCGATGTTTCTTGGTGAATGGGCTAATCCGGCTAAAAAAATACCATCCGTCGCAAAATCAACCGGACGAAGTTTTGCATGGGCTTCCAGGAAAAAACCGTCCTGAGTTAATGGCACTTTCAGGAATTTTGCCAATTCAGTATTATCCGGATTCGGAGAAACACCTGTACTTAAAACCAGAATATCAGGGCATAATTCTATCTCTCTCTGAAGTAAGGAATCGTATACGGTAAGAGCGATATTGCCTCCTTTTAGGAAGACATTCGGTTTTCGTTCCTTTTCAAACCGAATTGTCACGACTCCTTTCTCTCTCGCTTTTTTATAAAGAAGTTCATGGTAACCGTAAGTACGAATATCCCTATTCAGGATATAGACTTCGGTTTCCGGAGATAGATTTTTAATTAACAAGCTGTTTTTAACAGCTTCCTGACAACAAATTCTTGAGCAGTAGGGATGATGTTCATCCCGTGACTCCACACATTGGATAAAAGCTACACTCTTTGGATGAGACCATTTACCACTGTGAATTAATTCTTCCAACTGCCTACCGGTTACAACCTGGCGGATCTTTCCATAACCGTAGGCTTCTGATTTTGATTCGCTGCCACCGGTTGCAACGACCACAACTCCATGTTCTAGGACTTTACCATCCTGTAAAGTCGTCTTGAAATTTCCCACGTATCCATCTATCGATTTGATGGTGGAATCCCTGTAGACTTCAATTTTCGGATGGTTCAAGACATTTTGGATTAATTTTTGCAGAGATTCTCCTACGGTAGGATTCTCATCCAGATAGTGGATATGGAGTCCATTACCTCCTAAAAACTTTTCTTTTTCGATCAGGTAGGTAGGAAAGCCTTGGTTAGCGAGCGAAAGTGCAGACTGTAAACCGGCAAAACCCCCGCCAATCACCAATCCTCTGCGGGTAATAGGCATTAACTGAATGGTCAAAGGTTTTCGGTTCATCACACGGTAAACGGCCGATTTTACTAAGTATTTTGCTTTTTCAGTCGCTTCTTCACGCTTTGTTTGATGAACCCAGCTATCCTGATCGCGAATATTCGCTAATTCAAACAGATTCCTATTCAATCCGGCCTCACGAATCGTTTCCTGAAATAATGGTTCATGGGTCCTGGGAGTGCAGGAAGCCACCACCACACGATTCAAATTGTATTCTTTAATTTTTTCACGAATTTTGGATTGAGTATCTGAGGAACAAGTATAAAGATTGGTTTCAGCATAAACTACATTGGGAAGATTGCCGATATATTTTGCTACTTCTTCGACATCCAGATACCCTCCAATATTCAGTCCGCAATAACATACAAAAACACCAATTCTGGGCTTATCCCCGATAACATTGATTTCCGGGGGGTATTCTTTGATAATAACCTCTTTTCCTCTCTCCTCATGTAATAACTCAGCTGCCATACAAGCTGAGGCACTCCCTTCTGTGACCGATTCAGGAATATCCATTGGACCCGTAATCGATCCAGCCGCAAAGATGCCTTCCTGATTGGTTTGGTTCGGGTGAAATTCTTTCGAAGGAATAAAACCAAATTCATTGGTATGTACGCCTAATGTATGCGCTAATTGTACATTTTCTTCGGTTGAAGCTAAACCAACCGAGAGAACGACCAATTCAAACGTTTCTTGATGAAGTATGCCTGCATCGTCTTCATAGGCTAGCTTCAATGAGCCGTCATTTAATTCAGTCACACTGGCAATCCTGGATTTTACATACCGAACACCGTATTCATTTTTTGCCCTCTCCACATATTGATCGAATTCCTTCCCGAATGCGCGGATATCGATATAAAAAATCGTTGCTTCAACCTCTTTGCTATGTTCTCTGGCTATAACTGCTTCTTTAGTGGCATACATACAGCAAACCGATGAACAGTAGGGATGTTCTCTGTCACGAGATCCGATACATTGTAACCAAGCTATTTTTTTGGGATGTTTTTTGTCGCTTGGCCTTGTGACCACTCCACTAAAAGGACCGGAAGCAGACAAGATTCTTTCAAACTGAATACTGGTGACTACGTTTGGAAACACACCCAATCCATATTGGGCATATCTCGAAACATCGGATTCTTCAAATCCGCTTGCTACAATAATCGATCCTACTTCCAGGACTTGTTCCTTCGTCAACATTTCATGAATAACAGCGTGAGATTCACAGGCTTTCACACACTCCATACATTCTGCACAGCCACCGCAATTCAGGCATCTTCCGGATTCCAGTTTAGCATCCTCTTCTGAAAGTCCATGATTGACTTCTTCCATATTATTTCGTAGCTGAGAAGGAATGTGGATATCTGATTTTTTTTGTGGAGCGGGAATGACTTGAGATAGATCCAGATGAGCCTTAGACTCGAAAGGATCTTCCCCTTCTCTGCCGAGATCAATGTCTTCATTGTGGCAATATTTATCAATAGAGATAGCAGCTTTTCTTCCGCAAGCCATTGCTTCGATATAGGTTGAGGGGCCCAGAACATTGTCTCCGCCGGCAAATACACCGGGAAAAGAGGTTTTCATTGTCTTGGAATCAACAATATATAATCCCTTTACGGCTTTTATTAATGGGAAATCTTCTGTAGTGGCTTCCTGGCTGATAGCCATGATAATCGAATCAAAATACATATTTTTCATTGCCCCAGCGATAGGAATGGGTTTTCTTCTGCCTGATTCATCGGGTTCGCCTAATTCCATTTGTTGTAAAAATGTTTGATAGCCAAACACATCCTGTTTTATCTCGGTTGGATTGGAAAGGAAGTGGAATTCTACTCCCTCTTTCATCGCTTCTTCAATTTCCTCCGGGTTAGCGGGCATTTCTTGTTTAGTCCGACGGTAGATGATATGACTTTCAGAAGCACCTAATCGAAGAACGGACCGGGCACAATCCATTGCGGCGTTCCCACCGCCGACTATGGCTACTTTACCATGAACGGACGGAAGATTCCCATCGTTCACCTGTTCAAGAAAATCGATTGCTCCCCATATACCAGGAAGAGACTCGCCGGGAATATTCATTTTTTTAGATCTCCAGGCTCCTGTTCCCAGAAAGACAGCATCAAATTGCCTTCGGAGGGTTCGAATAGCTTCCTCTCCTTTAATCTCATGGGAACTAAACAGTTGAACGCCCATCCTTCGAAGCACTTCAATCTCTCTGTCCAGAATTTCCCTAGGTAACCGATAAGCGGGAATACCATAACGCAATAAACCACCAAATTGGTTCTTTTTTTCAAATATGGATACTTCATATCCTTTTAAGCGTAAATCGAAAGCACAGAGCATTCCTGAAGGTCCTGAGCCTATAATAGCAATCTTTTTTTCGTTAGGTTCAGCACATATCGGATCCCAAATCTTCCCTTTAGCGATCTCCTGATCTGCCACAAAGCGTTTTAATGCATCAATAGAGACACTTTCATCGACAGACAGTCTGGTACAGGCTTTTTCACATGGTTTTGTGCAAACGCGGCCGGTAATAGCCGGGAAGGGATTTCGCTCCCTGACTAGATCGAGGGCTTTCTCGTACTCACCTTTATGGATCAGGGCGATATATCCATGCGCATTGACATGTAAAGGACAAGCTGCTTTACAAGGACTCGTATCCCATTTTGTAATGCCGAATGTACTGGGTACGGCTTGTTCATACCGTCGGCTAATCGCTTTTTTGGTTCCCAGTTTTTCTTCGTATTCATTTGGTAATAGAACAGGGCATGCTTGAGAACAATCACCGCATCCTTTACAAAGGGAATAATCCACAAATCTTGGCTCCGTTCGGACGGTTGCCTTGAAATGAGGCGCTGAGCCTTCTAATTTTATGATTTTGGAACGTGTCAGAAGTTCAATATTCGGATTGGATCCGGTTTCAACTAATTTTGGGGAGAGGATACACATCGAACAGTCATTGGTTGGAAAAGTCTTATCCAATTGAGCCATAGTACCGCCAATGGCATCACGTGATTCCACCAGATACGTTTTAAAACCGTTATAGGCTAAATCGAGTGAAGCTTGCACACCGGCAACACCACCCCCGATAACCAGTACTTTTCCTACCGGTCTGGTATCTTCATCCATGATTTACTCCTTATTTCCCGATTGGATTTTTTCAAGCACTTTATCCAATTTAATTCTATTGATCGTAAGGCCTAATCTTTCCCGCTCAATGTTCATCGCTAATCCTAATAATTGAGGATAGTAAAGGATAGGCAGGTTGAATTCTTTTCCGTATAGTTTTTCCATTTTCTTCTGGTTCTGCTCAAACATGACATCACAGAAAGGGCATATGAGCACGATAGCATCTGCTTCGTTCTCTTTCATACTCTTCAGGGTTTGAATCCCCATCTGCAGAGCAGTATCTTCTTTAGCACCTAATGTGCCTCCACCGCAGCAAGAAGATTCATAAGAAACAATGGAAGCGCCTGTTGCTATCACCAATTCATTTAATGTGTGCGGTTTTTCCGGATTATCAAATCCTTCATATAATTCCGAAGGTTTGGTATAATGGCAACCCGGATAGGCAGCGATACGCAAATTAGACAGAGGATTTTTAACTGATGCGCGAATGGTATCCAATCCGATCTCCTCGTATAAATACCTCATGGCATGTTTTACCTTTACTTCGCCGTGATACTGCAAATGAATCTGACTGAGGATCCTGTTGATTTCATCACAAGTAACGGGGTCATGCTGAATCAGATGGTTTGTATGGGTCATATTTTCCGTACAGGCATTGCATAACGTAATCATGGACGAGAGAGAGACTTGATTAGCTAAAGCCAGGTTCCTTGCGGATAATGCCAGAGCTGTCATTCGATTGATCGCATGAGTAGGGAATCCACAACAGGAAAATCCGGGATGATCGACTAATTCGATCTGAAGAACTCTGGCTACCTCTCGAAAAGACTGCTCATAATTGGTTCCACGGACAGGAACAGTACATCCGATAAAAAAGGCTGCTTTTTTCATGATTTACTCCGACTCCTGAGGCAAGTATCGGGCTGCACCGGAAAGGTCAATAATCCTTTGTATATCCTCCGGTTGCTCTTTAATCAGAGGTAATTGTTGCTTATCACGTTTCTTGTTTTCGAAGTCTCCTATCTCCAATAAACGGCCATGTTTTGCTAATAAACCCATCTGCATGGTCATGCTTTTAGGGATAAAACCTTCACGACAGGCTATGTTCTTAACCGCATTAATTAAATCGGTAACACCTACCCCTTGTGGACAACGCTCCTGACATTGAAAGCAGGAAGCGCATAACCAAATGACTGGGTCAGTCAATACTTCCTGTTTCGCCCCCAGCAAGATCAGACGAATAATAGTGCGAGGTTGATAAGCTTCCTCCTGGACTCGAACCGGACAGCTTAAAGTGCAAGTATCGCAGGCAAAACAGAGAGCCAGTTTCTCCCCGCCGGGTTCTTTCATAACCTGGTATTTAAAGAAAGGATCCAAATGCTCTTGCATAAGAGGTTTTTTCATACATAGCTCCTTACTGCGGGATCAAAACCGAGTATTTATTTACATTGAGAACAAGCCCAATCAAAAGCCTCTTGAATCATATTATCAGGAATGGGTTTTATCCACCCTTCCTTCATTAATAAATCCACCATTCCCCGGGAATGTTGGATAGACTCTTTCGCTAATTGGTAAGCTTCATCCCAGGTCATCGTAATTCTGGCGACACCATCTTTAATCGCTTGCATGGCAACGTCAGCAGCTTCATAGGGAAAGACATCCGGTTCGCTCATTTTTGCCAGGATGTTATCAGGGTGAATTCCATTCTTTTCTGAGAAATTGGCAAGAGATTTTGCTGCGGCAATGGCCATGTTATCGGTAATCTTCTTTGCCCTGACAAGTAATGCACCTTTCAGGATACCCGGGAAACCCAAAGAATTATTGACCTGGTTGGGAAAATCTCCCCGACCGGTACCCACAATAAAAGCTCCGGCTTCTTTTGCTTCATAGGGATAGATTTCCGGTACAGGATTGGCGCAGACGAAAACAATAGCCTTTGGTGCCATCGCTCGTATCCATTCCGGTTTGACTACACCCGGTCCTGAAGCGGATAGAGAAACCAGTACGTCCGCTCCAAGAAATGCTTCTTCAACGGTTAACACTTTGTTTGGATTTGTCGTTTCGCAAATCTCCCATTTACGATAAAACCGTGGATCGGACTGAATATCTGTTCTTCCGGAATGAAGAGAACCTTTTGTGTCAAACATGATCGCATTTTTAGGGTTTCCTCCGGCAGCAATAATCAACCGTAAGCAGGTAGTGCTGGCTGAACCTGCACCGTAAAAAACCATTTTAACATCTTCAATATTTTTGCCGGCTAATTTTAGTGCGTTGTATAACCCAGCCAGAGTGACACAAGCTGTTCCCTGCTGGTCATCATGCCAGACAGGAATATCACAGGTTTCCCTGAGTACATCCAGGACTTTATAACAATTGGGTTGAGAAATATCTTCCAGGTTAACAGCACCAAAGCTATGCTGGCAGCGTTGAACAAATTCAATAATCGTGTCGGGGTCGTTTTTGCCTTCTTTATTTTTACTGTCAATACAGAGAGCCACACCATCTACACCACCAAGGTATTTCATTAAAAAGGCTTTTCCTTCCATGACACCTAATCCACCTGACGGTGTGACGTCACCATCTCCTAAAACCCTGGTGGAATCTGATACGACCGCTACTAAATTCGAACGATTCGATAGGTCATAAGAACGGTTATTATCATCACGTATACTGGTAGAAACCTTTGAGACTCCGGGAGTGTACCAGACATTAAACCAGTTAAATCCGGCTACCGCAGCTTTGGGTATCGTCTGAATCTTCCCTCCGTAAAAATCGTGGCTGACTTCTGCCAGGCGTTTATAAAAGAAAGTTTTTGTTTTTGCTTTTTGTTCTTCCGAAAAATTCTCAGGAAAACACTCATTAATGTTGCTCAAAGTTGCATTTACTTTAGACATTTTTTCCTCCCCATTAATTTTTATAACTTATAATCCTGCCGGCAGGAACGGATCATACTCATCCAGATGTTTGGAAGCATTCTCTAAATTTCTATACTCAGGTAATAAAATCGGGGTTTTCAGGGTAGTCTCAATTTTGGCGCTCTGGATTTCTTTTTCATATTGTTGAATATGGTCAGTATGTAATTTACCGGATATCGTCGTCTCTTTGGCTTTTTTAGCGGCGGCGATGCCGGATATTCGGCCAAATACATTGTAGTCCAATACAGAATTTCCCATCAGCCTGTTTCTGCCATGAACTCCTCCTGCGCATTCTCCCGCAGCAAAAAGCCCCGGGATGGACGTGCTGGTGTCCTCATTAATCTCGATACCGCCATTTTGATAGTGCAAGGTTGGGTAAACCAACATCGGATCTACGCGAATATCGATATCAAACCGTTTGTATTGGCGAAGCATGGCCGGAAAATTCTTTTCAATAGTGCCAGAACCGTGAATCAGGTCAATAATAGGGGAATCCAACCAAATCCCCACATGACCGTCAGGAGTGGCAATTCCCTTTCCTGCACGACACTCCTGGATATAATCAGAAGCTTCCACATCCCTGGGTTCCAAAGGAAAAACAAATAACTCACCGTACTTATTGACCGGTTGACCTCCGAAGCCTCTGATTTTCTCAGTAATCAGGAAACCGAGAATTTGAGCTGGATAAACAGCGCCTGTTGGATGAAATTGAACGGAATCCATATGCAAGAGCTTAGCACCGGCGCGATAAGCCATCACTAAACCATCCATCGTGGCTCCGTAATGATTGGTGGTGGGAAAATCTTTAATATGAAGACGACCGAATCCTCCAGTGGTGATAATCACTGTTTTTGCTTTCACGACGGCATATTCACCGGTTTCCATATGAAATAAAATAGCACCTGCAACCTTTCCTTCTTGATCTTTCACCAGTTCAACAGCAGGAAAATACTCTAAAACAGTAATATCTTCTGGGTGATTACGTACTTCATCCCGTAATACTCTCATGATTTCTGCACCGGTATAATCACGACTGGAGAGCATCCTTCTCCTTGAAGTACCCCCGCCGGTTTTGGTCTGTAGATTACCATCTGCGATACGGTCCCAGATGACACCCAGGTCTTCCAGATGCTTGACTGCTTTGGGAGCTTCCTGTGTTAAAATCTTTAGCAGACCGGGCTTATTATCAAAATGTCCGCCACCCATTCCATCAAGATAATGAATCAGGGGTGAATCATTTGGGTTTACAGCTGCCTGCATTCCTCCCTGTGACATCATGGAATTGGCATCCCCGATTCGCAGTTTGGTGGAAATAATGACTTTTGCATCATGCAATCTTGCCCAGATAGCTGCTTGACAACCGGCACCGCCACCGCCAATCACTAACACATCTGTTTCATAATCGGCTTGGTCTAGGTTAAAATTCTTGGGAAGACGGCTATGGCTCTCTAAAATTTCCACCACTTTTGTAGTCAACCATTCTCCGGCATTAGGACCAATCCGAATCTGTTTTCTTGCATCAGGGGTATAATCAGGATGATTTTCAGAAAGAACCTTTTTTCTACCTTCCTCAGTTAAAGGAGTCATTACATTTTGAATCCCAATTTTATCGATCTCTACCCTTTTCAGTCTGCTTTGGCGTACTAATTCGATGGACTCTCTCATATAATCAGGATAAGCCATTTTTTTCTCCTTTTCCTTACGTAATGTTAAAATTCAGTTCACGGTCAAAATAACGTTTTGTTAGAGCTTCTTTTGGCAAATTCATTAACTCCTGATACCCTTCTTCAAATTTCCCTTCCAGGATTTGTTTGATTCTTTCTTCCAGGAATCTGCCTTTTTTGTTCAGGTATTTTCCGTATAATCTTCTTGCCAGTAATGCGGCATTAAATTGGGTGATTTCAGCAGGGCACCGGGTAGTACACAATCCGCACATAATACAATCAAAGGATAAATCAGCCATTAACGCCAAATTACCTTTGATACCGGCCTGGACATAATCCATAACGAGAATTTCCTGAGGACAAATCTTGGCGCAGGTATTACAGGCTAAACATCTGTATAATTCAGGATAGGTATTGGTAAAAACTTCTTGTTCCGCATTCAAAGTTTCCAGGTCATAAATCGCTTTTGGTGATGGAGTATAGGGTATTTGAACAATTTGCATGTTCGGTTGTACAACTGTTTGACATCCTAAG
>JAQVYZ010000225.1 GCA_028708485.1 Caldisericia bacterium
TTATTTTTAAGTATTCACCGCGGCCCGGAACACCGGCATCAAAAATGCCCGACGACGTGCCCGCCAAGGTGAAAGAAGAAAGGCACTCGATCCTTTTTGAATTGCAGAAGAAACTCTGCAAAAAAGCATGAAGCATGCAGCATGTAGCTTGCGGCAAGAAAGAAGGAAAAGGAAGATGAAAAAACAAATAATATTAGCGTTGGCGTTGATGATCTTTTCGATCTCGGCGTTTGCCGCCGGCATTTCCGATGTGCAAAAAGAATATCTGGATGGAAACCTCGATGAGGCGCTTGTTCTGGCCAAGAAACTCCCCGAGAACGACGAAACGCTTTATTATCTCGGCCTTATTTATATCAAGATCGGCAATTACCCCGAAAGCAGGTCTTATCTGTTAAAGATCATGGAGAACTTTAAAACGTCTCCGTACTACGAGCAGGCATTGGTCAAATTCGCGGATACGTCTTTTTTGGAAAACGATCTGCCGAGGGCAAAACAGCTTTACAGAGAGTTAGAGAACAAAGGCGCTTCTTTCGGGTATCTCGCGGTGGTGTATCTGCGTTTGGCGCAGATCGCTAACAAGGAAGGCAGCTGGCAGGCCAGAGACACCTATCTTGACATGTTGAGAGCGAAATATCCGGATAGCGCGGAGATGACGCTTGCCCAAGCGCTCAAAGATGATTCAGATTTTTTTACGGTGCAAGTCGGCGCGTTTGGTGAAAAAAAGAATGCGACCGCTTTGTTGCAGGAATTACAGCTTAAATACGACGCCTACATCCTCACGGAGAGGAAAAATAACCTGACCCTCTATAAGGTCCGGGTCGGCAAGTTCAAGGACCGCAAGCTCGCCCAGGAAGCCAGTTATCAACTCATAAAGCAGGGATATCCCGCCAGAATATTTCCTTAATGCCCCTACGCTCCATTGCTTTTCTTTAAAACGCGCGCTTCATGAAATTATTTCCAGCCAAGAGTAACTTTCCGTAATTCCAATTGTCTAATTATAAAAGGACGGCTTTTTTATACCCTGATTTTATTATAAGTCATCGATTTATGGCAAGAATCGCTCGAATTGTGGCGCCCGGATATTTTCATCATGTCACCCAATGGGGAAATCGGGCTCAAAACGTTTTTTTCTGTGACAGTGATAAAAAACTCTATTTAGAACTTCTGCATAAATACGCCCGCCGCGCCGGGATCAAGCTCTACGCGTATTGTCTTATGGACAATCACGTGAATATGGTCGTCGTTCCTCGTAAAGCAAACAGTTTTTCGGAAGGTTTTGGGGAGCTGCATCGCGAATACACCAATATGATCAATCTGAGGCAAGGCTGGCGTGGTCATCTTTGGCAGGGCCGTTTTCAATCATACCCGTTTGATCCTGTATATATTTATGATGTGATCAGGTTTGTCGAGAGAACCCCTGTCAGAAGAGGGGCCGCTAAACGCGCCCAGGATTATGCCTGGTCAAGCGTAGGCTGGAGGCTCGATACTGCCCCCGATCTTGATACGAGCGCGGCCGATGACCTAAAGATCGGCGATTGGGTGGATTTTTTGGCTAAGGCCGACGCGGAACAGGTAAAATCACGCATAAAACAACATTCCGCAACAGGCCGGCCGATGGGTGATCAAAATTTCGTGGAGGCCATCGGCAAGCTTGTAGGAAGAAACCTGGCTAAAAAGAAACCCGGACCAAAGAAGATCAGGTAGGTGTCCCTATATTTAAAGCCCGCGAGTAAACTATCCGATAATAGAAGTAAGAAAAGAGAGATCCTGGTCTTTCTTAATCTTTTCGAAAAAGGAGGTGAAACAGATGACGGTTAGTGGTATTGGCTCAAGTTATCAGTCGCTCGCCCTGTTGCAGCTCGAGAGAATGAAGCAGAATACCGCTTCAATGCTTAAGAAGTTCGACAGCAATGAAGACGGTGTTTTGAGCAAAGACGAATTCTCCACGTTGTTGACGGACCTCACCGAGAAGACAGGCGGTACTTCCCTTGATGTGGAAGAGCTTTTTTCCACTCTCGACACCAACGACGACAACACGCTCAATGCAGACGAAATGGAGGAACTGAGCAAGCTTATGCCGCCACCCCCGCCCCCGCCAGACGGAGGAGGGATGTTCGCGGAAATGCTTAAGAAATTCGACACCAACGGCGATGGAGTGTTGAGCAAAGAAGAGCTTTCCTCTTTGGTGAATGACATTTCATCGAAGTCAGGACAGACTCTCGATGCAGACAAGATCTTTACTGCGTTGGACGTCAATGGTGACAACACGATTGACGAAGAGGAGATGAAGGAGTTCGGTAAAATAGTACCGCCTCCGGAGGGAGCGCGTGGACCCGCGATGATGGGAGCGCAGAGCATCTCAGATTTCTCATTGCTTAACAGCATCGACAGCACAAGCAGTACGAGCAACAGCGACAGCACTGCTTCAGGCAGCATTAAGGCCCTTTACAACTATGTACTGGAGATGTATCAGACAAGATCAGAGCTTCTTGCGTACATGAATCAATCATCGCAGTTCAATTTCGTAGGATAATTACCCCATTTCTTTCAGCCGGCACGTCTTGTGCCGGCTGTTTTTTTACCTTGCGAAAAGGCATGCCGGGCG
>JAQVYZ010000226.1 GCA_028708485.1 Caldisericia bacterium
TTGTTTAGCTCATGTTAAGTATGAATTTCTTGCTAAAACAAGAAAGGAGAATTGAAATGAGAAAGGCGCTAAGTTGTTTCTTGACATTCTTGATGACTCTCAGCCTTTTACAGGTTCGGACTCATTCAACTCAAGTGAACGCGGCTGACGCAAATGTGAACGCAACGTTCATCGCAAATCGGTTCGTTCCCGTTGGATTTGGACGGGATGGAGAATCTCTGGATGGAGGAAGAAGTTTTCCCTGGCAAAGATCCGGGGAGACAGTCTGGGGAAGAATGGGTTACGGCATGCCGGATGCATTAATGGCGATTGAGAATGAAATCAGTATCCCAGCAGATTTAGTGTATAAACAAGCACAGCCATTATTTTGGAATGAATTTTATCTGGTTATTGAGCCAAAAGGCGGGCAATCTCAGGAATCAGAACATTGGTATGTAGTATATGACAGCGCTGGTCAACTTTGGTTTGACCCGGATGGACGCTTTAATGATGCTCGTTATTATGAGCCGGCCGATCCAACGAATCTAAATGGCAAATATGTAACCGGGCTTTGCCTCACAAATCCGCTTGCAAAGGTCGATCCATCCACAGGCAACAATACTCAGGGACCATATATACTGGAGAAGGATAATCCCCGTTTCGATATATTTCAGGGATCCGCTTTTATTGATGAAAACGGGCAAGTGAATATATATTTTTGGGATCTGCACCACACCAAACGAGTTTTTAAAATCGGCTGGGTAGATATGGTGGATTTTCCATTGACCCGTGGCGAAGGCAGCCCTCCACCGTTACGCCCCTCTATTGTTCAGGGAGATACCGTTATTGACAGATACATTGAAGTCATTAACGGTGAAGTCACAGAGATAGCAGAAGAAATTCCCACCACAGAAGATTGGGATGCTGTTGCCGCTTTTCCTCTGCTTGATTATTGCTACTGGGGAACTCCCGGAGCAGCTGGCGTAACAACAGACTGGGCTGATCCGTTGAATCCGGTTGATGTAATTATTTCACAACCTGATTATTCCATAGGGGATCCGGATAAAAATAATTACCGGTGGTATTACAACAGTACAGCCAATAATTTGGCTTCAGCCATTACCTTAAAGGGTGATGAACTCCATGCTGACAATGTTTCTTCCGTTAACCAAAATTCCGGAGCCAAAGACCCCGTATCTAATGATGTTTCACAACCGCTGCATGACCTCGGAGATTATTTTGCCAAAATATCTGATTTTGACCCGGGTGAATATATTTACCGTAAAGGTGATGCCGCGACAACTTATCCAGCTCACAGTTATGAGATCCAGGAAGGTGATTTACGTTTAACACCGGTATCCATTTACTATAATGGAGAAGTGCGTAACTATGCTCCTAATTCTTATGTCAATGCCGAAGATTGGGATTGCGCTTGGGATACCAGCGACACTGCCGTGAATAGTTTTATCCCGGCGATTTATAAGAATTTGTATCGGTTCAGAATCAAGTTCGAAATCAATGGCAAAAGAGTACAAAGCGAATTTGATGAAGTACATACCGATAACGTGAAAACTCCGGAGGATTCGTTATGGCATCCCGGTTGGTTTACATATGAGGCTGGTGAATGGATTTACAGGGAAAAAACAGAAACCAGTTACGGTTTTGTTTCTGTTAATGATGAGAGATTAACTAATGTTAACAGTGTAATCGGTTCCGGTCTTAAGAAAGATCGAACCAGAGGACATATCAACGCCGATGTGCAAGGTGTCAGGGTCATGGCATATAACGCGCAAGGAGAAGAGGATGCCGGTCGAATGACTCCTCGTGTAGTTGGCGACTTATTGATTTTGGCGGAAGTATTATATGGTGGATGCAACCAGGAACAATATAATCTTTCTGTTGAAACAGATGTGTGGGGAGGAGAGATACCTGATATCACCGCAGCAGCTCTTCGAACTCCCAATAGGGATTTTGAAGAAACTGCTCAGTCTATCCAAAGAAATACCGTATTAGATCCGACCGGTACTTTGTTCTATATACCTGCCACCACATTTCACAACATCGCTTTGAAGTATCGTGAGTTTATCGGAGTTCAAATATGGAAAGATAATGGAATTGATAATAACTATGGCATTAACTTTATGGATAATCCACCTCCACCAGTCGATAAACTATTCAAGAATAACTTGGCAGATGATTACAATGCCGGAAGAACCGGTGAAGAATATTTAGGAAACGACAGCAGTATCATCTCGGACAAGGACTTGAACAGAAAAGTAGTCCCCTTCCCACAGGAAGTGATGTATGTCGATATTCCCCCTATTGCCCAGCAAACTGGATATGTACCAGTGTATGGATGTGGGGAAAGCATTTATCGCAATGTAAACACCAATATGGTCGGTGGTTTACAAGTGGTGAATGACAAAGATATTCGGTTAACACAGGTGACTGTCTCTGTAGGTAATGTGATTAATACTTATGAAGCAGGCTCTACTGTTACACCGGGAGATGCCGATTATGGCTTTGAACTAAATTATTTCAGCGTAGCCAATGTATTTTATGACAGAGAATGGCCTGAAAAGAATATCCCCCTAAACTTCACGTATGATGTGGGAGAAGATA
>JAQVYZ010000227.1 GCA_028708485.1 Caldisericia bacterium
TTTATTTTAAGACAAGGCAATTCTACAATACTCGTTGTTTGATTCTGTTTTACTATGTGCATAATGCATATAGTATCAAAGGAATAGTTTTTGTCAAGGAAGAATGTGGTTTAAAGTTTGTATTAATCAGAAAATAGGGTACTATTAATAGTCATTCGTATAATTGAGGGAGGAGCCTACGTGGACAATCCAGCAGAAAAAAATACAGGATTGAACTTTATCCAGCATATGATTGAAGAAGACATGAAATCTGGAAGAACCATCGGTTCCATACACACCCGATTTCCTCCGGAGCCGAATGGATATCTGCATATCGGGCATGCGAAATCCATTTGCCTGAATTTTGGATTAGCAGAGCAGTATCAGGGTTTGTGTAACCTTCGATTTGACGATACCAATCCGAGTAAAGAAGAGACGGAATACGTTGACTCAATCATGGAAGATATTAAGTGGTTGGGTTTTGACTGGCAGGATCGGTTGTTTTTTGCCTCTAATTATTTTGAAGATCTTTACCGGTTTGCTGTGGTTCTCATTAAAAAAGGGAAAGCCTATGTATGTGATTTAAGCGCGGAAGAGATCCGCTCTTATCGAGGCACTTTGACAGAACCCGGGAAACTGAGTCCTTATCGGGAACGTTCTGTTGAAGAGAACCTGGACTTGTTTGCAAAAATGCGATCCGGTGTGTTTGAGGATGGATCGAAAACGTTACGGGCAAAGATCGATATGAACTCGCCAAATGTGAATATGCGAGATCCGGTCATTTACCGAATTCTTCGTGCTCATCATCACAGAACAGGAGATACCTGGTGTCTGTACCCGATGTATGATTATGCTCATCCCCTCTCCGATGCCCTGGAGAAAATTACTCACTCTATCTGTACGCTGGAGTTTGAAGACCATCGACCTTTATACGATTGGTTTATCGAACAAACAGAGGTGCCCTGGAAACCGAGACAGATTGAATTTGCAAGGCTGAACATTACTAGGACTTACTTGAGTAAACGGATCTTGCGTGCACTTGTGGAAGGTGGTTGGGTGGATGGATGGGACGATCCTCGTATGCCTACCCTGTCCGGGTTGAGAAGAAGAGGGTATACACCGGAAGCGATCAAGACCTTCTGTGACAGGATTGGAGTAGCAAAAAGCAACAGCACCGTTGAGAAAGAGATGTTGGAGCACTGTATTCGAGAGGATCTGAATGCTCATGCCCTGAGAGTAATGGCGGTACTAAAACCTTTAAAGGTCGTGATTACCAATTACCCGGAAAATCAGGTGGAATGGCTGGAAACGGAAAACAATCCGGAAGACCCGAATGCCGGTACCCGGAAAATTCCTTTCTCGCGAGGAGTTTATATAGAAGAGACAGATTTTATGGAAGAACCACCGAAGAAATTCTTCCGACTCTCTCCCGGGAATGAAGTTCGCCTAAAATCAGCCTATATCATTCGCTGCGACGAAGTGATCAAGAATCCGATCACTGGAAATATCACAGAGCTTCACTGTTCCTACGACCCCAACTCGAAGAGCAACCAGGATACTTCCGGTAAGAAAGTCAAAGGGACGTTGCACTGGGTATCCGCCCCTCATGCTATTCAGGGTGAGGTCAGACTTTACCAGGATTTATTGCTGGATGCTCCTGTCAGTACTGATGAGGAGGAAGAGGAACCTAAAAGAGCTTTCTCCATTCAGGAGATGATCCGGCCTGATTCAATGGAAATCCTAAAAGTATGCTATTTAGAGCCTTCCCTTTCCGAAGCTGTTCCTGGTGCGAAGTATCAGTTTTTAAGACAAGGTTATTTTTGTTTGGATAGTAAACATACTGCAAAAGAGAAACCTATCTATCACCAAATCGTGACCTTGAAAGATACCTGGTTAAAATTGGAAAAATCTGGAAAATCAAACCTCTAACTGATCTTCTTTTGCGGAAGAAAGGGCGTGGTGTATGTTTTTTGGCATTTTAGGTATTCTCGTATTATTGATCTTGATCATTGTGATTGGTTCTTTACCGGCTTATTTCTTTTTCAAGCACCAACAGAGATCCAATCATGCTGCCATCATGCAGATGGAATTTCAGGCGTTATTACGAAAAGAACAGATTGATGCGGAGATTTATCAAAAGTTACTCTCCCTTTATCCTTTACCTGAAAAACGCAGCCCTGTTACATTATTGCAAATTGTCTATATTGTCGGCAGTATTCTTATCGGGATTGGCGCTATACTGTTCATCGCTTCAAACTGGCAACAGATGGCTGGCTGGTTCAAGCTGGCCTTGGCGGCGGTATTGTCCTTTGTTTCGTTTTTTCTGGGCGATTATTTCAGACGGAAAACTTCCCGGAAATTACCGGTACTAGGGGAGGGATTGATTCTCCTGGGAGCGTTGTTATGGGGTGTTGTGATTATCTTTCTGTTTCAGCATTACCACTGGAGTGTCGCGTATAACTGGTTATTGGTAGGAATCTGGATTGTATCCCTTGTTCCGGTCATTTTATGGATGAAATCGGAGCCGGTGTTTTATCTCGTGATAGTGCTGACTTTCCTATTTGAAATTTTCTGACAGGTTTTGGTAGGCCAGAATTTTTGTCTCTACCTGGTGCTT
>JAQVYZ010000228.1 GCA_028708485.1 Caldisericia bacterium
ATGGTTTGTTTTGTCAAAGCATCGCATTTAAGCGGAGTGAGTACATCAAAGATATACCTAGAGAGTCGATCATCAACATCCGTTGTTTGGAATTCGAGATTTTACCTAAAGAAATCATTACTATACCTATAGTAAGTCTTGATCAGGTTGTAGCTGTCGTAACCATATCCAGCCTGGAAGAATATTCCGAGGTTGTCAGGTTATGGCTAGATGCATCGTGGGCTGCGATGAGCGCTAGATTTAATAGTGTTCTTTCCTACAGAAGAATACAGGATTTTAGCGAGACACTGGAAAAACAGAATGAAGAAATTGAGGAACAAAAGAATGAATTATCAAGACAATCTTTTGCGCTTCAAGAGCAAAATATCAACTTAGAAAACCAAAAGAAACAGCTTCAAGAGCTCAATCAGCTGAAAACAACTTTTCTTTCAAATATGAGCCACGAGTTAAGGACACCTCTCAATTCTATTATTGCTTTATCCGGTGTATTATTGAGAAGATATGAAAAGAAACCATCATCGGAAGAAACCACCTATCTGCAAACCATTGAAAAAAGCGGGAAAAATCTGTTGGGAATTATTAATGATATGTTAATTCTGTCTAAAATGGAGGCAGGAAAAGAGGAGTTAAATATCTCCACTTTTTCTGTTACTGAATTGATACAGGAAGTGTTGGAAATTGTGACACCCCAAGCGAAAGATAAGCATCTTTCTATTCACTCGGATATTCCAGAGAAACTGTACATTACATCGGATATGAGCAAGCTCAGGCATATTATCCAAAATTTGTTTGGCAATGCAGTGAAATTTACAGAACAAGGTGAAGTGTCGGTCAAGGTTTACGCAAATAACAAATTCTTATTCATTGAGGTCCGTGATACAGGAATTGGTATTGCAAAAGAGCATTTGCCATTTATTTTTGAGGAATTTAGCCAGGTGGATGAATCGTTTTCAAAAAAATATGATGGCACAGGACTTGGTTTGGCGATCGCGAAACGGTATACAGAAATGTTGAAAGGGGAAATTCATGTCGAAAGCACACCTGGTAAAGGATCTTTATTCTTGGTGACCATGCCAATCAGTTTAGACCGTGAAAATCAGACAAGTGTTGAATTAACCAAGCATAAGCAGGCAACCGATGTGAAGTCTTCACCAATAGATGAAAAGCAATCAAAAATAATCGTCATCATTGAAGACAGTGACCCGGCAACTATTCAATTAAAAGATATACTACAGCGTGAAGGATATCAAATTTTATCCGCCCAAAATGGCGTGGAAGGACTGCAATTAATTGAACAACGTAAACCGGACGGTATTATTCTGGATTTAATGATGCCCGAAATGGATGGATTTGAAGTATTAAAGACATTGCGCAGCAATCCTGCATACCGAGATCTACCCGTTCTCATCCTTACAGCAAAGCATATCTCACGCGAAGAACTTGATTTCTTGCATGGAAACCATATCTATCAGCTTATCCAAAAAGGGGATGTCAGCAAATACGACCTTTTGAAGTCAGTTGAAAGTATGATCTTCCATTAATTATGATGCCTTTACAGGATATCTCATGAATAAAAGTTTTTTGAAGCTATTGGTTATCGACGACAATCCGGACAACTTGCTTTCCATAAAAGCCCTTATCTGTGATCTATTTCTGCATGTTGAGGTATTCATGGCAAGAGATGGAATCAGTGGTATTGCAATAGCTAAACAGGAAGATCCATCTGTCATTTTTTTGGATATTCATATGCCAAAACTGGATGGTTTTGAAGTATGCCAAAAAATAAAAGAAGATGATCAACTTGCTATTATTCCTGTTGTGTTTGTCACTGCCTTGGAAACAAACAAAGAAACTCGTATAAAAGCGCTGCAGGTAGGAGCAGAAGGATTTTTATCAAAACCAATTGATGAGTTGGAGTTAATGGCTCAAATCAAAGCGATGGTAAAAATCAAAGATGCAAACATGTATCATCGGATTGAAAAGGAAAAACTAAGTACGTTGGTACGGGATAGGACTGAAGAGCTTGAAATCGAATTAGAAAAAAGAAAAAATGCCGAGAATACTCTACGGAGTCTGAATGTTCAATTACAGCAAAATCAATCTGTTATGCTCAATCTGATGGAAGATATGCAAAACGAGATAGAAAGCCGGAAGAGATTGGAGTCAGAGCTAGAATCTTCGCTTAAAAAAGAAAAAAAACAGACTTATGAGCTTGAGTTGTTGCTTGAAGGTGCAAAAAGTATATTGCAGGACAGAGAATTTAACTTAACCGCAAAAAAACACTTTGATTTGCTTAAGAAAATTACTGGTGCTGCTTCTGGATACGTGATGTTGTCAAACAATCAACACCCAGAAAAGGAATTGGCGTTTTTTCAATCGGAAAATATGCCGTTTGATATTCAAAAAAATACTCCTTTAGTTTCACAAAGCTTAAAGAGTGTTGTTCTGAATTCAAATAAGATAACCTACGAAAATGACTTTAAACATAGCCATTGGGGTAAATCTTTGCCAAAAGGACATATACCCTTGCGAAATGCTTTGTATTCCCCATTAATTATGGAGAATAAAGTCGTTGGACTCATTTGTTTGATCA
>JAQVYZ010000229.1 GCA_028708485.1 Caldisericia bacterium
TTCCCGGTTTCCCTGTCGGGTCATAGTGTGCGGTACGGATACTTCCTGCCAATACCGCTATGAAATTGTCCAAATCCAATTTCAGAAAGATCATTTTGAGACAACCTTCCACCTTTCCGTTCCAGGAAAACGATACCAGAATTTGGTATTGCGCATGCCGGGTGAGAAATATGTCTTGGACGCAGTATTAGCCTATGCCCTTATTGCAGAAATCTCTGGAAGTACCATCGATCCGGATTCATTCCGCTCATTACCCATCCTGGACCGCCGATCTCAGCTAAAACGTACTTGGAAAACTTCCCTGTTGATTGACGATGAAGGAGATAGCCCAGAGGTGATCAAGGAAGTCCTGCTGAATGTCAGAAACCTGTTTCCGAACTGCATCATTCTTCCGATCGTCCAACCGCATCGTTTTTCTCGCCTAAAAAACCTGCTTACCTCCTATGCAGAAGTCCTGGCTGCCTATGCAGACGAGATCATCCTCATGCCTGTTTACTCTGCCGGTGAGAAACCTATCCGGGGTATCGACTCTTCCTCATTAGCCAAACAGATTATGCTCCAGGGCTTTACCGGTGTGTTGACTTTAGTTCAAACTCATGAAGAAGCTACCGAGATAATTATCAAACGCAGGCAGGAAAACATGGTATTTATTTTATTAGGTCCCGGTGATGTCTGGCAGGTGGAACATGTCCTACCATAGCTCTACCGTTTTTTATCAGAATTTACAGAAACAGATTCAGGGGGATGTTCTTTACCAGGAACCGTTAAGCCATCATACCTCGATGAAAGTTGGCGGACCTGCTGACTGTTTCATTTCACCAAAAAACCTCACTGAACTACAAATCATTTATACGCAAGCCGGATTAGCCGGCATCCCCGTGATGGTGATCGGAGCGGGAACAAATTTATTGATATCGGATAAGGGTATCCGTGGTATTGTCGTTAGTTTAAAAGAAGGCTTTTCAAGCTATTCCCATGAAGGCTTACAACTGACTGTGCAAAGTGGTCTCCTGCTTCCCAAGCTGATTCGAATCTCGCATCAGCTTGGATTTACCGGATTAGGTTTTCTTTCAGGAATCCCGGGAAGCGTTGGTGGAGCTGTTTATATGAATGCTGGCACCTCGAACCAGTTTTTTAGTCAAGTGATCCGATCCGGATTAGTATGGGATCCGGTTGCGCAAAGTATCCATCCATTAATCCTTGATGACTTTCACTTTGGGTACCGCACCAGTATTTTACAAAAGAATTCCCAGGTTTTGTTGGAGGTCTCTTTAACGCTTTTACAAGGAGATATACAGGCTGAACAAGCTTTCATTCGGAGAAAAAACGCCATAAGATCCCGGACACAACCATTACAGTTTCCTAATGCTGGATGTACTTGGAAAAACTCAGAGAAGGTAACGGTTGGAAAAATCATTGAAGAAGCTGGATTGAAAGGGAAAACCATTGGTAAAGCGATGGTTTCCACTCTTCATGCGAATTTTATCGTGAATCTGGGAGGAGCTACATTCCAGGATATTCTTGCATTGATGGAACTGGTTGAAAAAACAATTTATGAAAGATATAATATTCACTTAGAAAGAGAACTACAGATAATAGCTTAGAATTTGAGTTTGTTATTGAGTTTGAGGATATTGTTTACAGATTTTTGGATTGTTTTTTGTATTGGGAAGGAGCATATAGGTTATGTGGCAATATATTGTAAAACAAGCGTTCCAAAGGCTTTTCATCCTGATCATCATCTCATTTCTCGCTTTTATTATCCTTACGCTGGTAGGCGATCCGGTTGATATTCTGAAATCGATGAATCCACACATCACACAAAAACAAATTGATGTTTATAAACACCAGCAAGGGCTTGACAAACCTCCTCTCATCAGGTACTTTATCTGGGCACGTAATGTCATGAAAGGTGACTTTGGTATTTCAAGAGCTTATAAACAACCTGTGTTCCCTTTATTAATATCTCGTATTCCCAATACAATGTATATGCAAGCCGTTATCATGTTGATTATTGTTTGCTTATCGATTCCGTTGGGTATTTTCTCCGCTACCCACCAATATTCATCCTTTGATTATGTATTAACTTTTTTAGCCTTTACCGGAAATGCCCTTCCCACTTTCTGGTTTGGCTTATTGATGATCTTAGCATTCGGCGTGATGCCCGCCAAAGAATTCAGACTCCCTTTCACCGGTATGTACTCCGATTCCGTTTCGTATAATGGAAACGTGATTCCTTATGATGCGGCTCCTTGGTTTATCAAGGTATTCGACAGAATTAAACATATGCTTCTTCCAGTGTTAACAGTATCCCTGCTTTCCCTTGCACACTTGATGCGGTATACCCGCTCTGCCATGCTAGAAGTAGTCAAACAAGACTATGTCAGAACCGCAAGAGCGAAAGGATTACGCGAAAAGACTGTTATTTATGTTCATGCTTTTCGAAATGCCATCATACCGATTGCCACCATTCTGATTCAATCCATCCCTGGCTTATTTGCCGGCTCCCTGATTATTGAACAGTTATTTGGATGGCCGGGCGTTGGAAAAATGGTCTTTGAAGCGGTTATGTCGAATGATTATCCGTTGGCT
>JAQVYZ010000230.1 GCA_028708485.1 Caldisericia bacterium
GATAATATACATATCTAATACAAATTCATTTTACTAGCCAGGGGAATTCGTACTTGATTTGTATATATGTATCCTAAGATTTGTATCCGGTTACTAATTAATACAAATCCAAGAAGCTAATATACATATCTATTACAAATTCATTTCACTAGCCAGGGGAATTCGTACTTGATCTGTATATATGTATCCTAAGATTTGTATTAATACGTATTAAAATTTGTTCAATTTGCGTATTCCCTCTAATTTTAAATCCGTAGAATACGTTTCTATATTTTCATTTACATTCAATAACCTAATAAATTTGACTCCCTTCCCAGAAAAAATAGCCAAAATAGCTAATTGCTTCTTGCTAACCTTCAAATAATTTAAAACCTGCTTAAAATCTTTCTTAGAGAATCGTTTGCCAGCCTTAATTTCTAAAACTATTTTGTTATCTATTAAAAAATCTAAATAAAATTTACCTACCGTCAGTCCTTTATAAACTAAATCCGCGGGAACTTGCCTACTAAATTCAATATTCTTTAAACCTAAGCCAGTTGCCACAGCAAGTTCATAAGTTTTTTCATCATGCCCTGGGCCAATTTCATTATAAACATCAAATAAAACACCAACAACTTGGTAACTTAATTCTTTGTAAATTAATTTATCTTCATTTTGCATATAAATTTATACTAATTAATACAAATCCAAGAAGCTAATATACATATCTATTACAAATTCATTTCACTAACCAAAGGAATTTGTACTTGATTTGTACATATGTATCCTAAGATTTGTATCCGGTTACAAATTAATACAAATCTGAGAAGCTAATATACATATCTATTACAAATTCATTTCACTAGCCAGGGGAATTCGTACTTGATTTGTATATATGTATCCTAAGATTTGTATCCGGTTACTAATTAATACAAATCCAAGAAGCTAATATACATATCTATTACAAATTCATTTTACTAGCCAGGGGAATTTGTACTTGATTTGTATATATGTATCCATTATTTGTATAAATACGTATTATAACGGACTCTTAATATTTTTCATTGCCAGATTCGTCAGATGGGTATAAATCTGCGTAGTCCTTATATTAGCATGCCCGAGCAATTCCTGTACATAGCGCACATCCACGCCGTTTTCCAAAAGGTGAGTGGCAAAGCTATGGCGAAGCGAATGAAAAGTGGCATCATTTTTAATGCCAACTTTTTCCTTAGCCCGTTCAAAAATGATTTGCGCGGTACGCTCAGTCAGATGTCCGCCTCGTTCACTGGTAATCAAGTAATCGTCATGCTGTTTACCTGCCATGAATTGCGCAATTTGATCTTTAAGTTTTTCAGGAACTACAGTAACTCTATCCTTTTGTCCTTTAGCCTGGCGGATATTCAGTTGTAAGCTCGGTAGATCAATGTCTTTTATTTTCAATCTGATAATCTCTGAAACCCGCAAACCGGCGCCGTATGTTAAGGCGATCATCAAGCGATGTTTGGGATTAGCAATTGATTCAATAATTTTGGCAATTTCCTCCCTTGAAAGTATTGTTGGCAAGCGCTTGGGTTTTTTGGAATAATGCAAATTCAACTTAAACGGCACTTTAACAATATTTTCGTAATAAAACTTAATGGCATTCAGGTACACATTGATAGTCTGACCAGACAAACCCGCGTCTTTTTTCTTAACCAAATACTCTTTTACCTTTAATTCCTCATATTTTTCATAATTTTCGCCAAGATAAGTAAAAAAATCCTTCAGACAACCCAAATAACTATCAACCGTCTGCGGACTGTAATTGCGATACTTTAGCTCAATTTTCACTTTATCCAAATATTCTTGCATAAAGAGGGAAATGACTGTTATAATTAAGTTACCTAAATTATACCACACAACTCGTTTCTTCAGCCAAATTACGCATTAAATGCGAAGTATAATCGCATAGAAACGAGTTAGCTGAAATATTCCTTTTCTTTTCCGGGCTAACGCCCAATTGTTTTAAAAAATTTTCAAATTTCTTTTTCTTTAATTGAAGAGGGGAATATGGTATGTTTTCTCCGTTTGGCGCCGAAAACGATTTATTTATAAGGGGAAAACGAATACAATACAAATACTTAACTTAAATATAAGAATATGGCACTATTCAAAATCAACAATTCAACAGTCAAAAAATTAATTGCTCGTGATCTGGATTTGGAACGCAACCTTCAAGAGCTCTTTGAAGCAAACCTAGAAGAAATTTTAAATATTGTCTTTCTTGCTCACGAATACTCTACAAGTTTTGGCGGAAGGATTGACACTCTCGGGATAGATAAAAACGGCTCGGCTTGCATAACTGAATACAAAAAAAACCAAAATGACAATGTTATAAATCAAGGACTTTCATATTTGCGCTGGCTACTTGACCATAAGGCTGATTTTGAGATTTTGTGCCAAAACAAAAAAGTAGATATTGAAATTGATTGGGATTCGCCTCGCGTTATCTGTATTGCCGAGAGTTATAACAAATTTAACCTTGATACTGCAGATATTTTGCCTATAAATATTGAGCTTTTGCGTTATCGTCTTTATGATGAAAATATTTTGTATGTTGAGCCGGAAAATTA
>JAQVYZ010000015.1 GCA_028708485.1 Caldisericia bacterium
ATCTGGTATATAGCTTCCCGGAAGTCACCTTCCAGCTTGTTCTTTTTACTGGTGTCAAGGCGGTGATAGATCAGCTCGGCAATTCGATTGATTTCGTCATGTTTGAAGGAATCATCATCGGAACCGATGTTGACGGATACTATTACGTAGCCGACAGCGAAGCCATCATTTATGTAAGACACAAATTATCGGCTGACTCGCTGGCCGTCGGAAATTCCGTTCAAATCATCGGAAAAGCTGCCGTTTATACCAACACCAACAAGCAATACAGCCGCCAGATCAGCGGAAACTACAAAGTAGTCAAATTGGATGAATTGACTCATGATTGTCCGATGACTGCCATTGATGCGCTGATCAGCGATTTTGATTTCACCATCACCGTCGACAATTATCTGACCGCCGTTTCGGCCGAAACATTCTATGGAAAATTGGTCAAATTTGATTTGTATGTTACCATTCAAGGAACTTACAACGATGTTTATTTGGCTGAATCCATGGAAACCGGCGCTCCGAAGATTTTGATTTATTACAAGTCGATGGACATTGACGGACTGAAAGCTCTCGCGGGAACCAAAGTCAAAGTCACCGCCGTCGTTTATGATTACAGCATTTCCTCGGGATGGCGTTTGGGATTCTTGGATCGCGAAGGCGATTTGGAAATTCCGGTCGTTCTCTCCGACGCTGAAAAATTAGCGATCGCCGCGGCTGAAATCGAAACCATCGTCAAAGAAGGCGATGAAGTATCCGGAAACCTCGGCTTCATCACTGATACTGCCATGATTACCATTCCGGGAGTCAAATACACCTGGACAACCGACGATCTGACCGCCATTTCCGCTACCGGAGTCTTCACTCAACCGGCAGCAGACAAGACCGTTGCCATCACTGTTAACTGCTTCTTGGACGGAAACATCGCTGGAACCCCGAGCGCTACTTGGACCATCAACGTAACCGCGAAAGGACCTAAACTTTCGTCCGTCATCATCAGCCAAGTATATGGCGGCGGCGGAAATACCGGAGCTACATTTACCAATGACTTTATCGTTCTTCACAATACCACCGATCAAGCCATTGATTTAACCGGCTGGACATTGTTCTATGCTTCCGCGACCGGAACGTTCAAATTAGACTCCGAATTAACCGGCTATGTTCAATCGTGCGCATTAGTCGGATCAATTCCTGCCAATGGTTTCTACTTGATTCAAGGCGGAGCCGGAACAACTGTAACTGACATCCCATTGCCAATCACGCCAGATGCTTCCTCAACCTTTAACCTTAGCGGAACCAAAGGAAAACTTGCTCTTTGCAACAATGGAGAAAAGCCAGTCGATCCAACCAGCGCCAACGTTGTTGACTTTGTTGGCTATGGACCGGAAGCGACCCTGTTTGAAGGCGCAGCCGCCGCTCCAGCTCCAAGCAATTCTACAGCCATTATTCGCTCGACCTTAACCGACACTGACAATAATTCTGTGGACTTTGTAACTGGAACTCCGACCCCAAGCAACACTTCTTCCCCAGCCCAATAAATAAAATTTAAGATCCAAAGCAAAAAACTTTGGATCTTTTTTTATTGTTTTGGATCTGAAATTATGTTAAAATGAACACGAGGTACACAGTATGGAATATCGCAAATGGTATGACCGGAACATCACGACTTCATTGTTGGGATTCGGGGCCATGAGACTTAAAACCAAGGACGGAGAGATCGACGAAGAAAAAGGACTGGCTTTGTTTGATTATGCCTTTCAACACGGGATCAATTACTTTGATACCGCCATGCCTTATACGGACGGAAAAAACGAGGCCTTTGTTGGGAAAGCCCTGAAGAAATATCCCCGCGATTCCTTTTATCTGGCATCAAAGCTTTCTTTCGGAATGGTCAAATCAAGGGAGGAAGTCCTTGGGTTTTTGGACCGTCAGCTGGAAATTCTTCAAACGGATCATTTGGACATGTATCTGCTTCACGCTTTAAGCAAAGACAAAGTGAAACTGATCAAAGAGTGGGGCGTCATTGAAATAGTAAACGAATGGAAAACGCAGGGAAAGATCCGAAACATCGGTTTTTCGTTTCATGACGACTACGACACTTTTAAAGAAATTTTGGCCATGAACGATTGGGATTTCGTTCAGATCCAATTGAACTATATGGATACCGACATTCAGCAGGGCATTCAGGGATACCGCGATTTGGAACAAAGAAAGATACCGGTCGTAGTCATGGAACCGGTCAAAGGCGGCAAACTTTCCACTTTCTCAGAGGAGATCGCCAAGCCTTTTACTGATTACAGTTCCGCATCGAAAGCTTCATGGGCGCTGCGCTGGGTCGGAAGCCTTCCGGGAGTAAAAGTCATCTTGAGCGGAATGAACGAAATGGAACAGATGGTGGACAACATCACCACTTTTCGGGATTTCCGGCCGCTGTCGGTGGAAGAATATCAAAAGATCTATCAGGTGAAAAGCGCCCTTCAAAAAGCGATTGCGGTCGATTGCACCAATTGCCGCTATTGCCTGCCTTGCACGGTCGGGATCGACATTCCCGGAAACTTCAAAGTTTTCAACAGCTTTGCCATGTATGCCAACGAAGGCGATGCGAAATGGCAGTTCGGGAATCTGATCAAAAATTCGACCCTGCTTTCCGAATGCATCGAATGCGGAAAATGCGCTTTGGAATGTCCACAACACATTCGCATTCCGGAAGAACTGAAACGGATGCTTGAAAAAATGCCTTTTTTGAAATGAACAAAAACTAAGGACGGTCTCAGGCCGTCCTTTTACAATATTTCGGTTTGAAAAAAATAAAATAAATTTAAATCGCATGGCGGGTATGGTATAATATGTTCATGAAGTCCCAATAAAAACCGCCCGCGGCCGGAAGAAAAGGTATAATCATGATTGGAAATCCTCAAAAAACCAATGAGATCCTTCAAAAATACGATATTCGCGCTCGCAAACGGTATGGGCAAAACTTTTTGGTTGACGAAAACATTCTGAATAAAATCATCAAGACCGCCGGGGTTGCGAAAACCGACGGCATCATTGAGATCGGCCCGGGGATCGGCGCTTTGACCGAACGGCTGATCATGGCCTCAAAAAAAGTCCTGGCTTACGAAATCGACGAACGTTTCATCGCCGTTTTGGAAAACGAACTGGGAAACCTTGAAGGGCTGAAGATCCGGAATTCCGATTTTTTGGAAGCGGACCTGGAGGCGGACCGAAAGTATTTTTCGGACTGCGCCCGGGTTTTGGTCGTCAGCAACATTCCTTATTACATTACCACTCCGATCATTTCCAAGCTCCTTAAGCAAGGAACCGGAATCGATGAATTTTATCTGATGGTCCAAAAAGAAGTCGGACTGCGGCTGACTTCCAAACCAAACACCAAGGACTACAATGCTTTTTCCGTTTTCATCAGTCATCTGGCGGAAGTAAGCATTTGTTTTCCGATCTCCCAAAACTGTTTCATCCCCAGACCGGATGTCGACAGCCTGATGATCAAACTGAAAAGAATCGAGCCGAAAGAACGGATCGAAAACCTGGAACATTTTCAGAGTTTCGTCCAAAACATATTCGAAAATCGGCGCAAGACGCTTTTTAACAACCTGCTTCGCAGCTATCAATTTACGAAAGAAGGAATCGCGGCCGCTTTAAATTCCTCCGCCATTTCTGAACAAGCCCGAAGCGAGAGCCTGGATCTCGGCCGGATCATCGGCCTGTACAAAAATTTATTTGATAAACAATAACGTTTGTTGCTTGGAGGAAAAACCAACCGGTATTTAACAATATAATTCAAACGAAAGGAGGCATCCGCATGATAGTGGAAAAAGGATACGCCAAAATCAATTTAGGGCTCGAAGTGATCAGAAAACGCGAGGATGGTTACCACGACCTGGCCATGGTCATGACTCCGATCGATCTTTACGATGAATTGTATTTTGAAGACCTCCCGGAAGGCAAACAGGTGAAAATCGAATGTGACAAACTTGAGCACATTCCGCTTGAAGACAACTTGATATACAAAGCCGTTTCTTTGATCAAAACCCAGTACAACCTCGATAAAGGGGTTAAAATCAGGGTTGTGAAACGAATTCCCGAACAAGCCGGCCTGGCCGGGGGAAGCGCCGACGCGGCTGCGACTTTGAGGGCTTTGGACCAGCTTTGGAAACTGGGACTCAGCCTCGAGCAGCTGGCGGCTATGGGAGAGCAGATCGGCAGCGACATTCCCTTTTGCATCCATAACCGGACGGCCAAAGTAACTGGGCGCGGCGAGATCATCGAATTCATCGAAACGATGCCTTTCGCCCATTTGGTCATCATTGTTCCGCCGTTTGGAAGCTCGACCGCCGACACTTTCAAAAAATTCGTCGTTCACAATCAGAACACCGGAAAAATAGATGAACTGATCGAATCGATCCGGCAGGGAAACATCAATGTCATTTCCGAAAAATTATTCAATGATTTGGAACATGGGGGAAAACAAACCGAGATCAACCGTTTCAAACGCGATCTGATCGAAGCTGGAGCGCTAGGGAGCTCGATGACCGGAAGCGGATCGGCCATTTACGGAATCTGCTTTAATGAGAAACAAACCAAAGCGACTTATGAAAAACTCCGGTTCCTATATCAAAAAACCAACAATCAGATCCTGATGACGACCATCCGGTCGCTCAGAAAGCCGAATCTTGAAGGATACGTTCCGGACCGAAACGCCAAAAAAACGGTGGTTTTGGGAAGTTTCGAAACCAAGGCCCAGGGGATGGTGATGCTCGGATATCACCGAATAAGAGACAACTACCGTATCATTCTGACCCCGGTCGGGCTATATGATTCGCTTGCGGTATACAAACTTAGCAATCCGGTTTGCGAAGTATTCTTCGGAGATAACGAAGAAGAAACGGAACTGACCGGGAAACTGAAAACGGTGATCGCGAAAACCGGATACGGTCTGCGTGTGCGGATCGCCAACCGGTTCGATCGGGTTTTCGGGCTTCTTGCTTATAACAACTATCTTTCGTGCATCATCTCCGGATTGGATAAATTCGGAACTGATCCGGAAACGGTCTTCCCATTGTTTCCGAAAATCGTCAAGGCTTATTCGCATTCCCAGACTTTTGAATATGACTCCAAGACCGACAGTTTTGAATTATTGGGAGAAGCGGTGTTCGGCTATGTGCTGGTCAGCTCTCTGAACCTTCGGGGCTATCAGTCCCCGCGGTATACCGAACAGGTCGAAGTCCAAAGCAAAGAAATGGATGCGGTCAAAGAAGCGATCGCCGCCAAGAATTTTTATAAAATGGCCGACAATGTCCATAACGGCATCAGCCGTTTTGAGACCCGGGCCATCCGGGAATTCCGGCGCTTTCCGCTCGTGGAGAAAACCGAACAGCTTTGTCTGCGTTTGGGAGCCAGCGGTTTCGTTCTTTCGGCGGACGGCCGCTGCATCATCTGTTTCTGCCGTTTCGAAGATCAGGCGGAAGCCATCAGCCGGAATCTGCAGATCAAGCACCGGATGAACACGACCGTCATTACCACCATTCGCAGCAGCGTCAAACACCAGCCGGCCCAAAGCGAGACCCTGCAGCCGGCCAGCGCCGAAGAAGCCAGCCGGACCGGGCTTAGCGATTACCTGAATCTGGAGACCGAGCAAAAACGCCAGCTTCCCGACCAAGTCGATTATGAAAAACTGGATTACGAAGAAGGCAGTCCCTTTGACAATGAAACCTCCGAGATCGGAAAAGACGAAGAAACGGCCAGACAAAAGAGCCGGATCCGCAAGAAATTGTCCCCAACTTCGGCCATCAGGGATTCCGATCTGGAAGGAATATTGTATCTTCACAGCGGCGGAAGCTTATTCAAGCAGTATGATTTTGTTGACATTGCCCGCTATTTCGAGAAATATTTCCACGGCAAGTCAATCAAATTCATCAAAGATCAGGAAGAGATCAAAGTATTGTTCGTTACCAATTCCCTCCCGCACATTCTGGGGATCCACCTGCTGGATGAAAATGATCCGGAACTGCGGGGGAGCCGCGGATTCAAAAAACTGATCAGCGGCGAGATATCTTATTATCAGCTGAAGAGATCGGGGAGGTACAGCGAAGAGATCATCAAAAAAATCTATAACAAGACTCAAAGTTCGGTATTGATATTCAATGATATTTTCAATAACCGGCCGCTGAGCTGTTTCGACAAGTCTTTCGTGAAAAGCGAAAGTTCAAAAATGGAGAATCTGGAATTTGTCATCACCAGAAGGCTGACGGAGACCACGTTCCGACGGCAGAACCTATTGGGGATAGGGAAAGATCCGGGCACCGGAAGTTACTATTTCAATACGTCTTTCTTATGGGAAGTCCCGGCCGACATCGGTCAAAAGGACAGCATCAAGATTCAAGTTTACCGTTAAATTTTGCGTAACCAAAAAAATAGTAGAAAGGATGACTCACTATGAATGTTACAGGGGTAAAAGTTTACAAAATTGAAGGAAAAGACAAGCTCAGGGCGACCGCGACCATCACTTTCGACAATGCTTTCATGGTTCACGGACTGAAAGTAATCGAGGGAGAGGAAGGGCTGTTCGTCGTCATGCCCGCGGTCAAAAAGAATGGGACGTTCAAAGACATCGCCCATCCGGTCACTTCGGAAATGCGCAACGAGATCGTAACCGCCGTTTTGGAAGAATTCAAGAAACAGTAGAGAGGAAAAACATATGAAAATTTTCGGTATTGTGTTGGCTGCGGGTAAAGGTACCCGAATGCAGTCGGAAGAACCCAAATGCGCCCATTACATCATTGACAAGACCATGGTCGAATACGTGGTCGACAGTTTAACGGGAGCGCGAATTCAGGATATCATTACCGTCGTAGGATATCGAAAAGAAGTCATTGAAGGAATCTTGGCCGGCCGTAGCCGTTTCGCTTATCAGGAAAAACAGCTTGGAACCGCTCATGCGGTGCTGTCCGCGGAACCTTATCTGAAAAACGAGGAAGGGCTGACGCTGATTGCCATCGGGGACATGCCTTTGATTTCCAAAGACACTTATTCGTCTTTGATCGGAGCCCATGTGCAAAGCGGAGCCGATCTGACCGTGCTCACCACCGAACACCCCAATCCGTACGGATACGGGCGGATCATCCGTGATGAAAACGATGAAATCACCGAAATCGTCGAGGAAAAAGACTGCGACGAGATTCAGAAAAACATCGTGGAGATCAACTCTTCCATATATGTAGCGGACAACCAGAAACTTTTCAAATATCTGCATAAAATCAAAAACAACAACCGCCAAGGCGAATATTATCTAACTGACATCGTCAAGGTGTTCCGGGAGAACGGGCTCATCGTCCGGGCTCACAAAATAACCAACTATCAGGAACTGAGCGGAGTCAATGACAAAGTTCAGCTGATGAAAATGGAAAACGATTTGATCGAGAAGATCAACCGCCGCCACCTTTTGAACGGGGTCACCATTCATTCGCCCCAGACCGTCATCATCGGCGTCGACGTAAAATGCCGGCCCGGCTCCGTGATCATGCCCGGATCGATGATCCTTCTGAACTCGATCATCGAAAAGAATGCCATCATCGGTCCTTACTCTGAGATCAAGGACTCGATTATCGACGAAGGCGCGATCGTCAAATTCTCACGGGTCAAAGATTCGCATGTGAAAGTAAATTCCAAGCTTGGGCCTTACGTGAACATGAACAAAAACGAGATCGTCCCGGGAAGCTATACTTTCTCCAACGGCAAAAATGAATAGTAATTCGTTTTCATCGTTTTGGGATTGAAAACGAAAGGCATAAGTTGTATAATTGGTTGTAATCATAGGAGGATTAAATGGCGGAAATTCATGGGATAAAGGTGAAGTTGTTCACGCTCAACTCTAACCCGGAACTCGCAAGGGAAATATCGGAGTATACGAAAATCCCCTTAGCTGAGTGCACGTTAAGCCGATTCGCAGACGGAGAAGTCAACATTAACATCGCGGAAACCGTACGCGGCCACAGCGTTTTTGTGGTTCAGCCGACTTCCGAACCGGTGAACGAAAACTACATGGAATTATTAATCATGATCGATGCGCTCAAACGGGCGTCAGCCAGATCAATCAATGTGATCATGCCCTATTACGGGTATTCGAGACAGGACCGCAAAACCATGCCGCGGCAGCCGATTTCGGCGAAGCTCGTGGCGGATTTGCTGACCATGGCCGGAGCAACCCGGGTGCTGAGCATGGATCTGCACGCCGGACAGATTCAGGGATTCTTTAACATCCCGATCGACAATTTCGAAGCGGCGCCGATCATGGTTCGTTATCTCAAAGAAAAGAACATCGAAGACATCGTCGTTGTTTCCCCGGATCACGGCGGAACGACTAGAGCCAGAAAATTCGCCCTGAATTTCAACGCTCCGATCGCCATCATCGACAAGCGCCGTCCGAAACCGAATGTGGCAGAAGTCATGAACATCATCGGCGAAGTCGACGGGAAGAACTGCGTCATCGTCGATGACATCGTCGATACCGCGGGGACCATCATCATCGCGGCCAATGCGCTGAAAGCAGCCGGGGCCAAAGACGTTTACGTGGTCTGCACCCATCCGCTGCTGTCAGGGGACGCGGCCGATCGCATCCAAAAATCAGAAATTACCGAATTGATCACTTCCAACTCGATCCGGCTTCCGGAATGCAAACGGGTTCCGAAGATCACCCAATTGTCGATCGCGAGGATCATCGGGCAGGGAATTCTCAACATAATCGAAGACAAACCGATCAGCGACCTGTTTGAATATAATCCTCTTAACAAGTTTTGATGAATTGACGTAAAAACCGAAAGCGGAAGATTGTCTTCCGCTTTTTTCTTGGGTTTATCCAGGCTTTAGAAACCTGCGTTAAAGTGATTAAAAACGTTTGACACCAAAGTCGTTTTGTAGTATAATACTTAAGGTTGACGACATTGAATCGCTTTTTGGATTAAAAGAAACAAAGTTGTTGACATTCCGGGGCTGATTATTGTATAATAATCTCACGCTTTGGAAATAAGCAGTCACAAATAAGGTCTTTGAAAACTAAATAGAACAGGTGGAGCAGGAAAGAACTTATATGAGAGTTTGATCCTGGCTCAGGATGAACGCTGGCGGCATGCCTAATACATGCAAGTCGAACGGAGCTGCAGCAATGCAGCTTAGTGGCGAACGGGTGAGTAATACGTAGATAACTTACCCTCAAGACTGGGATAACGGTTGGAAACGACCGCTAAAACCGGATAGGACACAAGACCACAAGGATTTATGTTTAAAGGTGCTCCAAAGCACTGCTTGAGGAAAGGTTTACGGCGCATTAGCTAGTTGGTGAGGTAAGGGCTCACCAAGGCGACGATGCGTAGCTGTGCTGAGAGGCAAAACAGCCACACTGGGACTGAGACACGGCCCAGACTCCTACGGGAGGCAGCAGTAGGGAATTTTCGGCAATGGGGGGAACCCTGACCGAGCGATGCCGCGTGAATGATGACGATCTTCGGATTGTAAAGTTCTGTTATTGGGGAAGAACGGCCGGACCAGGAAATGGATCCGGCGTGACGGTACCTAACGAGAAAGCCCCGGCTAACTATGTGCCAGCAGCCGCGGTAATACATAGGGGGCGAGCGTTATCCGGAATTATTGGGCGTAAAGCGTGCGTAGGCGGTTTGTTAAGTTCGATGTAAAAACCCACAGCTTAACTGTGGAAGGTCATAGAAAACTGGCAAGCTAGAGTACGGTAGAGGTAGGTGGAATTCCAAGTGGAGCGGTGGAATGCGTAGATATTTGGAGGAACACCAGTGGCGAAGGCGGCCTACTGGGCCGGAACTGACGCTGAGGCACGAAAGCGTGGGGAGCAAACAGGATTAGATACCCTGGTAGTCCACGCCGTAAACGATGAGCACTAAGTGTCGGGCGAATGCTCGGCGCTGCAGTTAACACAATAAGTGCTCCGCCTGGGGAGTACGGTCGCAAGACTGAAACTCAAAGGAATTGACGGGGACTCGCACAAGCGGTGGAGCATGCGGTTTAATTCGATGCAACCCGAAGAACCTTACCAGGTCTTGACATCCCATTGACCGGCTTAGAGATAAGCCCTTCCTTCGGGACAATGGAGACAGGTGGTGCATGGTTGTCGTCAGCTCGTGTCGTGAGATGTTGGGTTAAGTCCCGCAACGAGCGCAACCCTTATCATTAGTTGCTAACAGTAAGATGAGCACTCTAATGAGACCGCCGGTGACAAACCGGATGAAGGTGGGGATGACGTCAAATCATCATGCCCCTTATGACCTGGGCTACACGCGTGCTACAATGGCCGGTACAAAGAGTCGCAAAGCCGCGAGGCGAAGCTAATCTCATAAAACCGGTCTCAGTTCAGATTGTAGTCTGCAACTCGACTACATGAAGGCGGAATCGCTAGTAATCGCAAATCAGCATGTTGCGGTGAATACGTTCTCGAGTCTTGTACACACCGCCCGTCACACCATGAGAGTTTATAATACCCGAAGCCGGTGGCTTAACCAGCAATGGAAAGAGCCGTCTAAGGTAGGATAAATGATTGGGGTGAAGTCGTAACAAGGTATCCCTACGAGAACGTGGGGATGGATCACCTCCTTTCTAAGGAGAAAGGTTAATACCTTAATCTAAATTATTCTTTGAATTTCTCTCCATTCTGTTCTATTTAGTTTTGAAAGACTTTGTTGTCTTTCTTTTTAT
>JAQVYZ010000231.1 GCA_028708485.1 Caldisericia bacterium
CTTCGATTCCAAAGACGCCCATGAACATGCCTGTTTCTTTCATGAGCGGCAGGATCTTCTCGCAATTGACCCAGTCAACGGCGCGGCCCAAAGAGACCCATCTGATCGGGTTGCCGCTTGCCTTTTTTAGTTTACAGAATTCCTCGACTCTTTGAGGGTTCACGTTAAAATTATCGTCTTGGATCACTACGACGTTGGTACCCATTTTGCGCAGAAGATTAAGCTCTTCTATTACGCGTTGCGGCGATTTTGCGCGCCAGGTCAAGAAGTCCTGAGGCGAACGAGGATCATACTGGTCCCACTCATAGCAGAACGTGCAGGCCGAAGGGCATCCGCGGCTGGTGATCATCTCCACGAACGGTTTCCAGAATGTATGGCCCACGTATTTTTTCATAGAAAAAAGATCGTACGCGGGTAAAGGTAATTTATCCAGATCCTGGATCAGGGGTTTGTGGGGTCCCATCACGGGCTTACCGTCAATACGACTGGTAACGCCTGCAACGTCTTTCATATTTTTTCCCTTATCGATAGCATCGATAAGGTCAAAAAACGATTCTTCTTCGCCCATGATCACGAAATCTATCGCGGGGTTGTCTTCCAGGGTTTGAGTCGGCAGGGCTGAATACCAAAGGCCGCCCACGGCAATTTTTACTTTTGGCATCGCCTGTTTGATCTTTGCCGCAGCCTGGTTAAAGTGCCAGATGATGCCATACCCTACTGAGCAGTGGATCATATCGCCAAGCAGTACGACATCCGGATTTTTTTCTTTTACTTTTTCCGCTAACTGTTCAAGAGGGATACCCAAGACGGTGGCGTCCAATACTTCAAGATCGGCATAACCTTTTTCGCGCACATACGCTCCCCATTGCGCGTAGAGCTGGTTTGGGGCAAAGTGGATCCCGTGCGTGGCCCACGCGCCGATTTTTGGCTGTACGAATAGGATCTTCATGAAAACCTCCTTTGATTTTAGTCCATTGTCCACAGTCCACAGATTTTTACTATGGACTATTTGTTCGGATGGTCCTGTTTATAAGGTATCACCGGTTTTGTCCATGGTGTTGTCTGATTGATCACCGCGATCTCTAAGGGGCAGACATTTGCCGGTACGGTCAGCGCGAATTTGACCGCATTCTCTATCGCCTCCGTAGTCATAAGCCTGTCAGCGTCGTTGGTTATTTCCTGCAGTTTCCCCGTGAGATCCGTATCGGTGACGCCGGGCAAAAGGGACGTTACTTTAATGCCATGGTCGCGAAGTTCCCAAAATAAGCCTTTCGAAAATGCGCGCAAACCTACTTTCAGAGAACTATACACGATAAAATTCCTGGGGAGAGGGTCGCACAACGTTGAACCGGACACCATATTGATGATCGCGCCCGATTTCCTTTCGATCATCTCGTTTATGACAAGCCGGATCATGCGCACATAACCCAGATAGTTTGTATGCGCCAGCCTTTCGAAATCCTCTATCGGCTGTTTTTCAAACGGGTATTGGCTGGACACGCCGGCATTATTGATCAGAATGTCGATCTTACCGAATTTTTCGCGGGTCTTATTGACAAGGTTCTCCAGATCTTCTAATTTGGTGACATCGCAGGCTACCGGCAACACTTCGACTTTGTATTTCTTTGCTATCTCCTGCGCAGTTTCTTTAAGCGGGCCTTCACCTCGCGCGGCGATTGCGACATTGATGCCCAGGCTTGCCGCAGTGCAGGCAAGCGCTTTGCCTATTCCGCGGCTTGCGCCGGTGACGATCGCGACCTTTCCTTTTAAATCGTTACTCATTATCTCCTCCTCGATAGCTATAAGCTTTAAGCCGTCAGCTTTCAGCGTTGGGACCAGTGATCTTTTCGCTGATAGCCGAGAGCTGAAAGCTTTTTATTTTGCTTCTTTCTCTATTACATCCTTAAATATCTTCAAATTGTCTCTCGAGTGTTTGTTAATAAAACCCTCTACCTGTTCGTCGTTGAATTTAGCCTTCGCGTCCATCTCAAAATGCTGGATCCAGGTCATCTCGATGCCGTCGGGCTTTTGCGTGTAGAGCCAGATTATTTTCATGAATTTGAACGGGAATTTCGGCTCTTCTCTTTCCGCGTAGGTGAAAAATTTATCCTTAAACAGTAATTTCCATGATTGCCAGGTCTGGTCTTGGTCGTTGGTGAGCTTAAAAGTGATCTTATTGCCTTCTTTTTTGGTGATCACCGCGTCCTTGTATTCTCCGCCGAAAAGTTCTTTCCAGCGGGGTATGTCGTTTGAGATCTCAAAGATCTTTTCGTAAGGAGCGTTGATCACAATCGAATTCACCGTATGTCCCATGTGTACCTCCGTTTATTAGTCCACGAGAGCAACTACTCTGGCCCACGCAGCGCCGGTTCCTTTAATCTTTACCGGAAAACAGTTGATCTTAAATCCAAAATCAGGCAACTTATTTAGGTTGGCCAATCGCTCGATATGAATGAATTCGCGCTTCCTGCCGTGGAAATGCGCCGGATAGAATTTTGACGGGTCCTTGGTGTCGAGAAATTCCTTGAGCATGAATTTGTAGGGCCGG
>JAQVYZ010000232.1 GCA_028708485.1 Caldisericia bacterium
AATTAAAACAAGTGATTTATCAGCATAAGAATTGAAGTCCCAATAATTATTTCGGTCATCATCTGCTCTCATAACCAGCATTATCTGTGAAAAGAAAATCCAAGAATAGAATGCTGTATTCCTGGTAAAAATGGTTTGCGGAATATCAAGCACGCTAGGAAATAACAGCAATAACAATGCTGACAGAACAAAAATAATCATACTTGCTAATGCAAGCATTAGGCAAAATGCCAAGAATCCAATAAAAGTTTCGCTTTCCGGTTGATTATCTGCATGGCAGCCCATCTCGCTCACCTCTTTGGATCTGTGTGATTCTGACTGCTTGACAATATCAAAATCACCGACAAATGTCAATGTTTTAGAAAATTACTCATTCGTTTTGTCATTGCGAGGAGCGGCTGAGCGACAACACAATCTGACACAAAGTGTCATCCCGAGCTTGTCGAGGGATCTTTAGATTGCCACGCCTCTCTCCGCCAGCTGGCGGATCGATGGCTCGCAATGACAGTTTTTTGTAAAAGTTCTATGATTACTGCAACGCAATAGTAACCGCTTGTGGTGAGAACGAGGTCAAAGAAACGCCGGTTGGTAAAACAAAATTTGAGTTTGAAAGATTTGCACTATTGTTTCCGGCAACAAATGACGAAAGATCAACTGTCAAATTTATCGAATCAGATGTTAGTGCGGAAATTACATCTTGCGATCCTGAAATGACAACATCAACAGTTTGGGGTGAAATTGATGATAATTTTAAACCGGCGGGCAAATTTTTGGTTCTAACCGGAATCGAAAAAGTTCGACTGATTTGCGATGTTGAAAGATTAATTGTAACCGAAACCGAGGAAATGCCGGAATCAATTTTGACACCAACCGGCAGATCAAGTTTTGCTGTTTGGGTAATTGTTTTTGCTGCACCGGAAAGATCGATGGGCTGAGTTGAAATTGATGACAGTGCCCGGATACCATCAGCCGTGCCGATAATTGTGACGGTTGACGGATTCGTCGAAATTGATGAAACAAAATATCCGCTCGCCGGCGAACCGGTTGTTACAACTTTTATGCCAACATTTTTTACATTGCCAGCCTTAACAATTTTAATAGTGGCAGATACTGTCGACGGTGAAAATGTCAGATACTCCATCTCTTTACCGGCGGAATCTAAAACTTTTAATTTCACCACCTTGCTAAAATCTTCGGCTTCACCGGAAAGCACAATTTGCGCAGTTGCCTCGGAAACTTGGGAAATTAAACTTTTTGGACCAGTCACCCGAATTTTATCCGGTGAAAAAGTAATATCACCGGCGATCATATTTGCCGCCGCGTCGCCGGAAATTCTCGCAATTACCGGAACCTCTTTTTCGGCGCTCGGCTCAATTGTTATCATCAGAAACGACGGATCAGTCGAAACAATTTGAACATCTGAAACCATTGTTGTGGTGTGAATCGGTACATTGTGCGTGCCGGCAGACAAACCGTTGACATCAACATATGAACTAAAACTTTGTGTTGATAGGTTTTTTAAGGCTGATGATTTTGCTGCCAACGTGATTTTTCTGGCAATATAAAGGAGGTATCAAAATGACGCCTATAGTTGATTCAAAACTCGAAAGCGAAATACGCTGCCTTGTGGCTGAGATACTCGAGATGGATGAAAGTAAGATCACCCCGGACGCCAAATTTGTAGATGACCTTGGTATGGACTCCATGATGGCGCTTGAGATCCTGGCTTCTGTGGAAAAAAAGTACAAGATAAAGATACCCGAAGAATACCTTACAAAGGTGACGAGTTTAAAAAGCATGGTAGAAATCGCTAAGAAACTGATAAATAAATAATTATGGCAGATAGAAGAGTAGTAATTACAGGTCTTGGGGTTGTCTCTTCCATAGGTATAGGAAAGGATAGGTTCTGGGATAATCTTATTTCCGGCAAGTCCGGGATAAGCGAGGTCGAGACATTCGATACCTCTAAATACGAGAACCATCGGGGGGGAGAGGTGAAAGACTTTAACCCGCTCGATTTTATGGATGGCGATAAAGCGAAGAAGATGGGCAGGGCCTCAAGATTTGGCATAGCGGCGGCAAAGCTTGCCCTGGCGGATTCAAAAATAAATATATCATCAATGGATGGTGACAGGATCGGCGTTATCATGGGAACCACTATGGCAGATTCTCAAAGGCTGGAGGAGATGGATAAGGTATGGGTAGAGTCAGGCGAAGAAAGTGTTAATCCAAGCCTGATACCGCAATATCCGGGGAATGCGCTTGCAACGAGTATAGCATTTGAATTGAAAGTTTCAGGCATTGTCTCATCTATTCCCACTGCCTGTTCGGCAGGAAATTATTCTATCGGCTATTCATACGATCTTATAAAAACGGGGAAATCTGATTACATGCTTGCGGGAGGCGCGGATTCATTCTCCAGGGTAGCATTTACAGGATTCAACCGTCTTTTTGCTGTTGCGCCTGAAAAATGCCAGCCTTTTGATAAGAACAGAAAAGGGATGATGGTGGGAGAGGGTGCAGGGGTTCTTCTGTTGGAATCG
>JAQVYZ010000233.1 GCA_028708485.1 Caldisericia bacterium
TCCAGGTAACGATGGTTTGTTGAATTTTTTTAAGTATTTTTTTCCGGGTCTGACGCTGGATATTCTATTCAACAGTTTCCCGATTTTTCGTCAAAAGTGGTTTCTCACTGCGTTATCTACCATGGTAAGTCTCTCAACAAAAGTCCTGGTAGATTTGGCTTCCGGCCTTATTTTGAAGTTCCCCTTTTGGATTTTAGTTTGGCAGCTTCGCTTTTCCTTTTTGAATCATGCCATTTTTGGTTTGATGAGCGGGATACTCGGTTATTACCTATATACCAGATTCCTACTCCAACACGTTGCCTGAAAGGTTGTTTTATTTAGTTTTCAGATACTCATCCAGGTATTTTCTCAAAAAAGCGAAGTAACTATCGTCCACACCCAATCGATGCTGGATAATTTCCCTTTTTTTATCAATCACAAATATATTGGGTATTCCTGCGACTGAATAGGCTGTATACACGTCTGCATTCGGGTCCAACAGGATGGGGTAAGTTAGTCCATACTTCTTTATCGCAGCATCCCGCTCCGCTTCCATATTCTTTGTATCTGTATTAATCCCGATCACGACAATCCCTTTTTTCAGAAAATCTTCATGCAGTTTTTGAAGATTTGGTATTGCCTTAGCGCAGATCGGACACCGAGTGGAGTAAAAATTCAGAATGACCAGGCGAGTGGATTTCTCATTCAGTGTTTTTTGCAAGTCGACCTGATTCCCCTTTAAGTCGAATAAAGCAAACTGTGGCGCGATGTACAGAATTTCTTCCCTGTCTGCATAAAAAACCACCTGGTTGTTTTCCTCATCTACGTTGGCACGAATCCCCATTAATTTTTCTACGGTGCGGTGATCAAGAAGAAAGCGACCTCCCTTTAAGATGATCTGATAGTGGGAGAGCGGTTGATCTGATAACAGCTCGATCAAAGGATAACGTAGGGATACAGAAAAATGACGGTCCCCTTTTTGAAAAGTGGCCAGATTGGCTTTTGCATCCCAACCAACTGAAAATCGATTCATCTCAGCGATAAAACGCAAAGGAATCAGCAAAGACTGACTTCCCATATGCCAGATAGGGCTAATATCGAGTTTTATGGGCTGCTGATTTAATTGCATGACATATTTCCTGGCTGTAAAATCCATTTCTGCTAAGGAATAATCCATTTCTGCATTTAACAGAGAGAAGGGAGTTACCACACCAATCATGATAAAGATTAACAGCCATACCCTTTTTTTCATTCAATAAACTCCTTAAAAAAAACCTGAAACCTTTACCTTCTATTGTAGTATACCCTAAAATCCGATAAAGGTTTCAGCTGATATCAAAGGTTTCTTATCCGCTTCGCTTCAAGGCGCCTTTTTTCTTCGCCCAGGTTTCCATCCAATGGAAGATAATGGAGCCAATAGGAATAAGCAAAACGCTCATAATCAACAGTGGCCACACCATGTTCCACTGACTTGAAAGAGAGGCACCATTCAGGATGGCTTCCCGCATTCCTTTTAAAGCGTACGTAGCCGGGGAAAACTTCGCAACCGCTTGCATCCATCCAGGTAAGATACTAACCTCATAGTAAACCCCGGAAAACATCAGCAGAACCGATTGGAAAATGCCCACTACCTGAGCGCCTTTTTCAGGAGAGATGAGAGGTAAGATCGCAGCGCACATGCCTAATCCCATAAACGAGAAACTGGCGATGAGCAAGATGCTGATCGCTGAGAGGAAATTGGCACTCGAGAGGTCAATCTTGAAGAAAATCGCAACCACTAGCAGAATGATGCCGCTTCGGATCAATCCGTAAATCACGGCATACCCGCAAACACTCAGTAAATGAGTGATACGGCGAACCGGTGCCATAAAAGTATACTCAATGGTCTCTTCCCATCTTTCCCAGGATACCGTTTCCGAGACAACTTGGAACACGATGGAAAGATAACCCCACAATATCGACCCCAGTAACATGTACATGATCCAATATTTAGTATCAATGGATTGGCCGGTCATCGTCTCGATCCCTTTCCCAATGAAACCAATCGTCACGGAATTGGCGATATTGTAGATTAACCAAACCAGTTCCCATTGCCAGTAGCGTTTTGTCAAGTTCATGTTTCTGTCAATAAACGCCCTAGCAGAGAGTAAATCATGCATTATACCTTGGCGAAACATTCGTCATCCTCCTCTTCTTCTTTATCCGCACTATCAAACGATGTGCCGGTATATTCCATAAACACATCTTCAAGTGAAGGATTGACGTACTTTTCCCGGATAGACTCCCGTAAAACCGAGGGAGTTCCTTCTGCAACTATTTTTCCTTCATGGATAATGGCGACATACTGACAAAGTTTTTCAGCTTCTTCCATATCATGGGTGGTTAACAGGATAGTGGTTTTCAGTTGATCCTTCATCTCTGTAATCATGACTTGTACTTCTTTTTTCGCACGTGGATCCAGACCGGTAGTAGGCTCATCCAAAAGCATCACCGGGGGTTCAGTCAGAAATGCACGTGCAATAGCAACTTTTTGCTGCATACCACGGGAAAAATCTTTCATTC
>JAQVYZ010000016.1 GCA_028708485.1 Caldisericia bacterium
ATATAAAATGATATCACTTTGAATCTCCTCTGTGGGATTGGTGTAATTTCCAATAACCAAGTAACCGTTATCTGCTGTTTGGTTTACAAACACACCGGTGGATAAACCATTCTCGGCTACCAATCGTTTTTCCCATTCAGGAGTGCCTTCAGCAGTTAGCTTTGTGATATATATTCCCATCTCATTATCGGAAACATCTTCACTGCCGCATAAGATATAGCCCCCGTCAATCGTGGACTGAATACAGTTACCGCGTTGCACGGCATTCGATTCCATCTGTTTGCTCCACTCCATTTTAGGCAGTGGTTGAGAAAATGATTGAAGTGTCAACTCCGGATTGGGAGGGGCGAATCCGTTCCACACCACCATTACCTGCTGGGTGTTTTCTTCCCAGGTTACAACCGCTCCGACAGATTCTGAAACAAAACGTATCGGTACCAAGGTGCGGTTATTGGGAAGCTTGATGTAAGGAGCTACATCCAGTGTAATGGTTTGAATGGTAGGATCAGTTTGTTCATTTTGTTTGGTTTCTATAAATACGGCTGTGTAGTTGGTGTGAAGGATGATTTTTTTATAATACCCGGAAGAATGAGTAAACTGAATCGTGATTACCCCTTCCCCGGAAATGTCAGGATTCTCTCTCCAACTCACCTCGGCTCCCATTTTCTCCACTAAGAAGCGCAAGGGGATAAAAGTTCTGTGGTTTTTTAATTCAGGCGCTACATCCATGATCCATCTCTCTTGATTGATCTGGACTTCCTGTAAGCCTATATGGAAAATGAAGGTTGTCTGAGAGAGTCCCCTGATTTGTAAAGCATAGGCTATTAACAAGGATTCGGATAACAGAAGCACTAAGACCACGCAAACCAATCGAAGGATTATCTTTTTATTCAACTCATGCATAGTATCATTGTATATTCAGCTTCTTATCTGTAAATAAAACAACGCTACTAAAAAGAATCAGGGTTGCAAAATACCTTCGGTTTGACCCATAATGCTGATCAGTACTTCTTTCGTACCCGGTATCGCAAGTAAAGTCTGGGTAACTTGGGCTGCAAATGCTGCTGTGGCACAAGCACCGGCGATTTGAAACGGTTTGAAATCCACATGCATTTTTCCGTTGTTGCGAACGATAAAGTTGATGACGACATCGTCGGGAATAGCAGAGACATATCCCTGTTTTTTTTCTTCTTCAGTCGGTCCTTCAAAGAGCAGCAGCAATATCTCCTCAAAAATGGCATCTTCGTCCGCTATTCGATCAACGGGATACACTTTTGAACAGTCTAGCATATTCGGATCTTTGATCGTGTTGTTATAGAAAATAGAATACGTGATTTGTTTAGATTCGATCCATTGCAAGGTGATCTCAGCAGCCAATAATATCCCGGGTGTACCACCGTTTTGATTGGATCCCGAGTTTTTCACGTAGGCTTTGATATTGCATTCATTGTCAGGTTGTAAGTCACTGAACAGAAGCATTTTCGACCCCGGTTCCGTTTCACTTTGTCGTCTTATTTTGGTATCCTCATTCACCCAAACATTCCAGACTGTACCATCTTTTTCCTGAAATTTAAAGTAATTCTCGGAAGAGGTTTCCAGTATTTTGCCGTTATAAAGAGTGATTTCAGGTTCGTTGGCTGGTTTTTGAGGTTGAAAAAAATGAGACAACCTGGCGCATCCCGGATTCAGAACGCTAAGCAGAATCAATGCAATACTGCATAAAATGAGTTTCTTGGAAGATGGTAACATATCAATTTTCCTCCTTAAAATAAGGTTGATTACGACTTTTTCTTAGGTCTTAACAGCGTATCAATCCGTTTTTCTGGTGCATGTGCAATACGATTCAGGTTATGAGCGTAGATCATGGTAGTGTTCACATTGGCGTGTCTTCCTAAGGCTTGAGCTTCCTGTATGGTAGCACCCGCCTGTAATGCCAGTGTAATAGCAGTATGTCGTAAGCTATGAGCAGTAATACGGTTGCTGATGATACCGTTCTTTAAAAAGCAGTCTTTTACTATTCTTGAGATTGTTCTGGTTGTGAGACGGTGCCCGCTGTTTCGGTCACTGATGGAAGTAAAAAGGGGATCATCGTCTTTCCTTTCCTTAGCAGGGCGGGTTCTCAGATACTCATCAATCGGAAACTTCGCATCCTCTGTTAGTAAGACAAACTCATCCTTGACATCTCTTCCTTTTCCCTGAATCCAGAGAACAGACTCTCCGCTTTCCTGTCGAATATCACCGATATCAGCCCGAACAATTTCAATTGTTCTTAGGCCAGTCCTGATTAAAAGATTGATGACGGCAAAATTTCGTTTTTGTTCCAGGGTATTTCTTGGGAAATTCTCCAGTAAAGTTTTTACTTGCAAAAGCGTGAGAGGATCTTTCCGAAAACCTTTGCTTCTTTTCAATCCTTTCACATTTCTAGCGATGTTAGGATAGATTTGTTTGCTCTCCAACCATTCAAAATACCGTCTCACTGCAACGATGTAGGTTGATATAGTCATTGCAGATAAACGTAAGCCCACCAGGTGTTGTTTATAGAGCAGGATGTCTTCTCGGGTAGGCGCTCGTTGAAGTTCCTTTTCCTGAATCCAAGCCACAAAGGGCCGTATAGCTCTTTTGTAAGTGACTTTCGATGTCACTTTTAAGTCCAGTGATTTTAAAAATTCTTCAACGAACCGGGTAATATCAAAAGTAGGTGGGACTTCGATAGCTTGGTTCTGTTTCATAACAATCTCGGGAGATAACGGGAGCTGAGTTAATTCTTTCATGCTTCATCCACTTCTATCCATTGGTGTATTCTTTTCATTGACTTGAAATTATAACGATAAATGGCGTCAAATAAAGACTGTGTAAAAGAAAAAAGGAGGGTGACCCTTCGAGTCACCCTCCTTTGGGAGTTTGTAAAATCAGGAATTAGTATTCAGGATACGCTGGCGGTGCAGGTGGAGCTTCTTTTTTGGGTTTTTCGGCAATTAAACATTGTGCTGTCAGAATAAGGGAAGCGATAGAGGCAGCGTTCTGTAAAGCAGTTCTGACTACTTTAGCGGGATCAACGATACCGGCTTTCACCATATCGACATATTCCAGAGTTTCTGCGTTGAAACCGTGTCCGATATCCAAAGTCTTGACTTTATCAGCTACGATAATGCCTTGTTCTCCTGCATTGTCAGCAATCAGGATAACGGGTTCGAATAAGGCTTTCTTAACAATTTTCACACCGGTCATCTCATCGGGATTATCCATATGCAGTTTGTCAAGAATAGAAGAGATTTGGACCAGGATGGTTCCACCACCGGGAACGATTCCTTCTTCAACAGCAGCTTTCGTCGCTGCAACGGCATCTTCCACACGGTGTTTTCTTTCTTTAAGCTCAGTTTCAGTGGCAGCACCAACCTTAATCACGGCAACGCCACCGGTTAACTTCGCTAAACGTTCCTGCAATTTTTCACGATCATAATCAGACTTGGTTTCCTTAATTTGTTTCTTAATCTGTTCGATTCGATTCTTAATCTCTTCAGGAGAACCTTTGCCATTCACGATTGTAGTATTGTCTTTGTCGACTTTGATCTGTGCTGCTTGTCCGCACATATTCAATTCAACACTGTCAAACTTTAAGCCTAATTCATCGGAGACAACTTGTCCGCCGGTTAAAATAGCGATATCCTGAAGCATTTCTTTACGTCTGTCACCAAATCCGGGTGCTTTTACTGCTACGCAGCTGAATGTTCCCCTAATTTTGTTGACTACAAGGGTGGCTAAGGCTTCTGCTTCCACATCATCAGCGATAATGAGGAACGGTCTGCCGCTTTTCGCCAGTTTTTCCAGAATAGGTAAAAAGTCCTGAATGGAGGAAACTTTTTTGTCTGTAATTAAAATATACGGATCTTTTAAGGTAGCTTCCATACGGTCGGTGTCGGTGACCATATAGGGAGACAGATAACCGCGGTCAAATTGCATTCCTTCAACAAACTCAACCTTAATGTCAAATCCTTCATACTCTTCAACAGTAATAACGCCGTCTTTCCCAACTTTATCCATGGCTTCTGAGATGGCTTTTCCGATGGAGAGCATTTTGGAGGAGATGGTTGCTACTTTTTCAATATCCTCTTTGTTTTCAATTGGTTTTGATATCTTTTTTATCTCATCAATGGCTACCTGCACCGCTTCATCGATACCACGCTTAATGGCAATCGGATTTGCGCCAGCAGTCACATTCTTGACGCCTTCATTAATCATAGCCTGAGCCAAGACTGTAGCAGTAGTGGTGCCGTCTCCGGCAACATCCGCTGTTTTTGAGGCCACTTCTTTGACTAATTGGGCTCCTTCATTTTCGAAAGGATCTTCCAATTCGATTTCTTTCGCGATAGTGACACCATCATCACACATAGTCGGGGATCCAAATTTTCTTTCCAAGACTACATGACGACCTTTAGGTCCCAATGTCACCTTTACTGCATTTGCTAATTTATTGACGCCTTCAACCAAACTTCTTCTAGCTTCTTCACCAAACATGATCAATTTTTCTGACATAATATTGCTCCTTCCTAAAAGATAATGTTCTTAAATGACAACGCCTAAAATATCTCTTTCAGAGACAATCAGGTAATCTTCACCATCAATTTTAATCTCAGTTCCGCCGTATTTGGAGAAAATGATAATGTCACCCTCTCTCACATCTAACGGAACTCGAGTACCATTGTCTAATATTCTGCCAGTTCCAACGGAGAGAACTTTTCCTTTTTGGGGTTTTTCTTTGGCAGTATCAGGAAGAATAATCCCACCTTTTGTTGTTACTTCTGCTTCTAGTGCTTTCACGACTATACGGTCGCCTAATGGTCTGATGTTCATAAAAGCCTAACCTCCTACTTCATTTATAAAGTTTGTCATTACTGTTTATTCCCAAAATTCATAAAAATTATTAAAAATTCACAATGGGTAAATAAGGAATGTTTACCCGAATGAACGAAAAAACCAACGCTATAACCATGAGTATCCAGAAAAAAGCATTGATCTCGTTTGTTTTTCCATGTATGAGCTTATCTATACTATAGACTAGCATTCCTGATAGGACTCCCTGATAAAAATTCAATGTTAATCCACCTACCAATAAAGCTATCAAGATGGATATCCAGATGTTTTTATCTTCCGTATACGTCTGCAATACTTTTAAAATCATTTGTGCGCCGATCACTGCCATGACAGGTCCGACAGAAAAAGCAGTAAAACTGGTTCTCAGGAACGGAATAAAGAATGCTAAACCCAGGAAGCCAATGCCTGTAATAACACTGCTTAATCCTGTTTTTGCACCATTCAGCCAAGCGATAACGCTGCCATAGACAGAACTGTTCATACCTGTTCCGGTATGATTACCCAATAATCCCGCTACGCCTTCCTGGAAGAAGGCATATTTTTTAAAATAGATTTCCTGGTCTTTTTTTCTAAATAAGACATATTCCGGTAAGACTTCCATAAATCCGATAAACGTCACCCAATGAACCAGGAATAATGAAATTAAAGGTCTGATTAATTTTGAAAACTCTTTCAACATGGAAGGGAATGAAAAAATCGGGTACCCAATCACAGAACCGAGATATTGAAATCTGGGTTTTCCGATAAAACCTTGTTGTCCGATCCATTTTGAAGGTAAAGTGATAATCGCTCCGGGATTTCTTGTCCAAATCAATCCAATCATCAATCCCAAGAGCAATACAATCATAGAGATATCAAGAGCATTTTTTTTGCGGTAATCCACTAATGTAGCGTAAACAATCATCCAGACTACCAACATTAATACGAGAATCCAAAAATACCCCTGGTTAAAGACGCGATCAGGAACTTTTGGAATATACATTCCTAGAAAAAGCGTCAGAAGAAAGCCATATACATAGGCTGCTTTGACTTTTAATTGATGAAGCACAAATGTAATAATAAAAACGATACAAAAAATGAATGTCTCCGTAGAGCGCAAGGTGTAAGAAATCACTTCCTGACTGGCATTGAATTGAACTACTCTTCCTGAGAAAATCCCAAATACAAAGAAAATACCTCCCAAAGTGACGAGAGATAGCTGCTTAAACTGTGTAGGGAGCTGCTCTGTACACCATGTGGGAAACCGTGTGAAGGAGAGCACAATCCAGATGATGTTTTCTAGAATCAGAACAGCAAATCCGTATCCCCAGTCAAGGGATAAAGCATTGATTACATTAACAGAAATGAATTGGTTAATACCTAACGATCCGATAAAAACTAAAGGTAGCCTGGAGATTAATCCAGCAGCAATAGAGAGAATGCCAGAAACAAGAAATACCAAGGTAAGTAAGGTGGGTAATAATTGACTGCCATTTGTGATGGAGTGGCTGATCAGGTTGGCAGTAGCAATCATCGAGAAAATGGAGATAAGGACAGTTCCGATCGAGGCGATGAATTCGCTCGATACAGAAGCACCTCGTAAATGAAGCCTGAACCAATTCTCTAGAACCGATTGTTTTCGATCATGTTGAACATCATCTTTTGATGCCATTCTAGGACTCCTTTCCATTATTATCTATCGAAATATCTCTTGCGACAGCGATGACTCTATCATCTTTATTCACGCGGATTAACCGAACGCCTTTTGATACTCTGTTCAGAGAAGGTATCTCGTTGGTGTCGATTTGAATAATGTTGCCATTCATAGTGGTAATGATGAGGGTAATCCCCTTTTTGAGAGCACGACAGGCTGCAATATTGCCGGTTTTAGAGTCAATACGCATCGCCTTTACTCCTTTTGCTCCACGCCGGGTCTGTCTGAATTTTGCAAAATCAGTAAGTTTCCCAAATCCTTTTTCAGTCAGGCAGAGAAGTTGGTATCCCTTTTCTTCGGTTTCCATTCCGATTACCTCATCGTCAGCGGCTAATCGAATTCCTTTTACACCCATACTGTTTCTTCCCATGTCGCGCAAATCAGCCACGATATGTACGGCATAACCCTTTTTGGAAACGATGAGCATCTTATCTGTTTTTCTGATGATACGTACTTTTTTCAACGAATCACCTTTGCGTAATTTAATTGCAATGATGCCAGTTTTACGGATCTTCTCAAACTCCTTGATCAACGTTTTCTTGATAATACCTCTGGAAGTGACCATCATCAAGCCAAGTTCAGGATCAAAATCCTGTACCGAAATGGCTGTGCAGATGCTTTCTTCGGGATCCAACGGTAACAGGTACGACATGGGTGTTCCTTTTTGTTTCCGATCAGCTTCCGGGATGCGGAAGATTTTCATTGAATACACTTTTCCGAAATTACTGAAGAAGAGCATCACTTTATGGTTGGAGGAGCAGAAAATATCCAATATTTCATCGTCCTCTTTTTTAAATGTATTCTTTACCCCTTTGCCACCACGACCTTGTGTTTGGTAGGTATCATTCTTCATACGCTTAATATAACCATCGCGCGTGATACTGACCATGACAATATCATCATGAATCAGGTCTTCTTCCACGATCTCTTCGTCGTCAGCAGCCTGGTTAATTTCCGTTTTTCTCACATCACCATATTTTCTCTTGATTTCCAGCAGTTCTTTTTTAATCTCTGCATGAAGAGATTCTTTTGAGGCGATAATGCTTTCAAGAACAGTGACGTACTCTTTGAGTTTTTGAATTTCATCTTCAATTTTCTTTGTTTCTAAGGAGGTTAAACGGCTTAAAGACATATCTAGTATCGCTGCTACCTGTTCTTCGGTCAGATGGAAACGGTTAACTAATTTACCCTTCGCAGTTGCGGTATCCTGTGATGATCTTATTAGCTCAATCACCTCATCAATATTTTGAATGCCAATATACAGCCCATCTAATATATGCAGTCTGCTTTTTGATTTTCTCAGTTCAAACTGGGTGCGTTTTGTGACGATATCTTCCCGGTGAAGCAGGAATTGCTCAAGAAAACCTTTCATACCCATCTCAACCGGTTTCTGATCAACCAAACAGAGCATAATGACTCCGAAATTGTTTTGGAATTGAGTCATTTTATAGAGTTGGTTCTCAAAAATGTAGGGATTAATACTTTTTTTCAGTTCGATGATGACCCGGATGCCATCACGGTCACTCTCGTCACGTAAATCGGTAATCCCTTCCAATTTTTTATCTTTGGCCAATTCTGCGATTTTTTTAATCAGTTCAGCTTTGTTCACCTGGTAGGGTAGCTCATCGATCACATAGATATTGTGATGTTTCTCTTCTTCAATGTGACCTTTTCCCTGGAGGTGGATGCTTCCTCTGCCAGTTTCAAAATAGCTACGGATTCCATTTAATCCCAGGATTTTTCCGCCTGTTGGAAAATCAGGTCCTTTAATACATTTTAAAAGATCATCCACGGTTGCTTCAGGATTTTCAATAATCATGACAATGCCGTCGATCAACTCAGTCAGGTTGTGAGGGGGGATATTAGTCGCCATTCCGACAGCGATACCGCTGGATCCGTTTAGTAATAGATTTGGAATTTTCGATGGTAAATATACTGGTTCTTCCAGGGAAGCGTCAAAGTTTGGCATGAATTCAATCGTTTCCTGGTTAAGTTCATCTAACAACTCCTGGCTGATTTTAGACAGACGAACTTCAGTGTATCGCATGGCCGCAGGAGAATCACCATCAATGGAGCCGAAGTTACCGTGACCTTCGACAAGCGGGTATCGCAGAGAAAAGGTCTGTGCCATACGGACTAATGAATCGTAAATCGAGGTATCTCCGTGAGGATGATAATTACCTAGCACTTGTCCAACGATCTTAGCGGATTTCTTAAATGGTTTGTTAGCATGATTTCCAAGTTCCATCATGGCGTACAGTATTCTTCTGTGGACTGGTTTTAATCCGTCTCGAATATCCGGGAGAGCTCTCCCAACAATCACACTCATTGCGTATTCGAGGTAGGATTTTTTCATCTCTTCATCAAGGCTGATGGGGAGGATGAGCTCTCCTATATTTTCTTGGTTTGGCTGATTTGGCATTCCTTTTTATCTCCTGTTTAAATGTCTAAATTCGTGACTTCTTTAGCATGAGCTTGGATAAATTCTTTACGTGGGCCTACTTTATCTCCCATCAGAATCGTGAACATGCGTTCTGCTTCTGCTGCGTCTTCAATGTTTACCCTCTTGATTACACGGTTATCAGGGCTCATTGTAGTTTCACTCAATTGTGTTGCACTCATTTCACCAAGACCTTTGTAACGCTGCACCTCATATTTGCTGGTGACTGTGTCCAGATAAGTGGCAAGTTCAAGATCGGAATAACAATATTTTTCTTTTTTATCGTGCATCACCAGGAATAAAGGCGGTTGTGCAATGCAAACATGACCGCTCTCAATCAATGGCAGGGTAAAACGATAAAAGAAAGTTAACAGCAATGTCCGGATATGGGCACCATCGACATCGGCATCAGTCATAATTAATATCTTGCCATAGCGAAGGCGTTTGATGTCAAAATCTTTTTCAATACCTGTTCCCAGCGCTGCAATCAAGGACTTAATCTCTTCATTGGTTAAGATTCTTTCAATATTAGCTTTTTCAACATTCAGAATTTTACCACGCAAGGGTAGTATAGCTTGAGTGCGTCTGTCTCGTCCTTGTTTTGCGCTACCGCCTGCAGAATCACCTTCCACAATGAACATCTCACATTTTTCAGGATCTTTTTCAGAACAATCCGCTAGTTTGCCAGGTAGCACTGAGCTTCCTAAAAAGCTTTTCCGCCTCACCAGATCCCTGGCTTTTGCAGCTGCCTCCCTGGCTTCTTTGGAAACCAACGATCTCTCGATCACCGCTTTGGCTAAATCAGGATTTTTGTCCAACATACCGGAAAATTCATTGTATACGTATTCTTCCACCGCTTTGCGAACAAAATTATTTCCCAGTCTGCCTTTTGTCTGCCCTTCAAACTGAGGATCGTGCAAGCGTATGTTAATAATGGCGGTTAATCCATCTTTGATGTCATCGCTGGAAAACAAATCTTTCGATAAATCCTTATTGTATTTTAATAAATTGGCTTTTTCATTATTGACTTTCAGGATTCCGGCTTTGAATCCGTACACATGTGTACCTCCATCGCGCGTATTGATGCTGTTTACGAATGAGTACACGGTTTCACCATACGAAGAGGCATAATTGAAGCAAATCTCGATGAATAGTTCATCGTCCGGTTTATTCAGGTATACAGGCTCCGGTAATATCGATGTTTTGCCTTCTAAAATAAATTGGAGATATTCTCTGATGCCTCCCTCAAAGAAGTAATCATAACGTTCCTGTGTCAGGTTATTTACGAACGAAATGCTAAGGTTATTATTTAAAAAAGCCAATTCCTTGAGGCGATTGATTAAAAAATGAGTATCAAAAACGGTGGTTTCAAAAATTTCCTTATCCGGTTTAAAAGTAATTTTTGTACCGTTTACCGTGGATAAACCTGTTATTTCCAATTCATTCTGGGGCGTACCGCGTTTGTAGATCTGTTCGTAATGATTGGATTCTCTGTTGAT
>JAQVYZ010000234.1 GCA_028708485.1 Caldisericia bacterium
TTTGTGACAGGATAACGATAAACACAGAAAACAGAACAAAATGAAGAGCGTAAAAAGCGAGCTGGGGAAAGCTTTATGAGTCATTGTCAATACACCCTTAGTGTCCCCAAGATTTGATTGATTAACCTGAAATCGGTGGAGTCGGTTGTGTTCACAGTGATTCTAATCTCATAACGAGTCAAAGCATTTAGCTCCGTATCTGAAAGTAGGAGGGAAGGCGTGTGCAATTGACTCACATAACTAATCTTATTCTCTGTCGAATCAGTTTGTCTATAAAATGGTAATCCCTGTATTCTCATCCAATCACCTTCCTGTTGTGTCGCCAGGTAATGAGAGTCGATTTCAATCGTAGTAGGATGATTATTGTTTTTATCAGTATCCGGTACTGTCAATGTGATACGATAAGGTGTTGCTTGGTCTCTCTGTAAGGAACAGGTATTTGGGTATTTGATCATGAAACTAATCTCGCTTTCATATTGTCTACCACGGTCCCATTTCCCTTTCCCGCTGTCATACCGTTCCCATCCCGATGGGGTGGTATAGAAGCTATAACTTTTTTTCCAGCTTTTCGGATCAACAATCGATTGATTGAAAATGCCGGGTATCTTTTCATAGGGAATTTCGACCATCCATCGTTGTTGTAACGGATACGATTCATTCTCATTGTAAACAATCAACAGGGCATCCGGTAAGAAAGCAAAAGAAATATCATATTGAATGTTATCCCAGTTTAACCAGGAATCTGTCACGGTTGCGTGATCCATTATGGGTGCTTTCAGTTGTTGTAGTCCATCGAAGAAATATGGTTTGATCGTTTCCCAGAAATGAGGGGAGGAAAACAAGACAGAAGGCTGTTTGATAATCTGTTGATTCTTCAGATCGATCTGAACGGAGACGGCAGCTTGATAAGCACCAGCAGGACCTATTATGTAATAGGTTTGAAACAGGATACTGATCAGATCTTCACTGATTAAAGGTACGGTATAGGTGAAATGATAGCAAAGATCAGAATAGGCTGGAAAATACTCATCCACAGATTTTGTATTAATTGTTACATATTCTCTAAGTCCTGCATAATCATCTGTATAAAGCAATAGGTTGTAAAGTTCTTTATTGACTTGATCTTGAAAAGGTTTGTTTGCTAATCCTCTGAGTTGCGGATAGTATCCTTCAATTATCAAGATACATTCTTGTTCAGATTCCTCTTTAATCATCTTATCACTCATATCATTTTCTAACTGATAAAGACAATAACGTTTTGCCTCTATCTGAATCGGAGATGATTCCCATGTTTTCCATTCAATCTCTTTATCAGACAGAGAAGTTAAATCAATTGGTTGGATGCTTTGCTCTATTGCAGACTGTGTTTTGGGTTGTTGAATGATATCGCCCGCCTCTCTTTTACAGCTATATAAAGGATTGATTAATATTAACCCTACTAATAATACCGTTATTGATTGTTTCATATTAAACACCTCCAAGTTATATCAAGGGATAGATGGTCTTTTGAAGCATATTCTTCAACAGATTGACATAGTCGAGTTTTTCTCAGATTGCGCAGACAGTGTCTGCGCAATCTGTTCGCTTCTATTTTTATATTCAAGGTAAAAATGCCGTATATACTCCAAATTACGTTTTGAAAAACCGGATCCAAATTCCTTGGTTAGCTTATCTGCCAAAATCTTGATCAGTGTTTTTCCGTATTCAACCCGTTTTTCCCCTTTCTGCTCATTCTCTATATTCCTGAAGCCAATTTCAAAATTGGTTAGCACCTGAATGGTATCGTCATTCTTATTAACTGCTTGACGTGCAGAAGAAATGATCTCGTGTAACCCTTTCAGTAAATCTTGGATTTCTTGGTTATTTTCAGGATTTATTATTTGTTTTCTTAAACTCATCGAGTTACCTTACTTATTTGATTTTTAGAATCTTTTTCACCGTTGCTGAAGATGTTACACATATTACCTAATCTTTTCATGAGTCAGGGAAGTTCTTGACACACTTTTCTGTCTGAAATGAGTGCTTCCCTTCCTTGAACATCAGCTTCTTTTGCTCGGTATAAATTTCATTGAAATCGAATTCACACAATGGCGAATATTCTTTTCTGTCAGGTGTTCACCGGTGAATACGTGTCCCAGATGGCCACCGCATCGGGCGCATATTATCTCGGTACGGATGCCGTCAGCATCTACACTTTTCTTTATGGCGCCTTTTATTTCATCGTCAAAACTTGGCCAACCACAACCGGATTCAAACTTATCTTCGGAATGATAAAGCAGAGCCCCACACTGGCGACAAACGTAAACCCCCTTTGCCATATTGCTTACGTATTCCCCTGAAAAGGGCGCTTCAGTGCCTTTGTGAATAATGACTCTTTTTTCTTCTTCGGTTAATTTGTTCATTTGTTTACTTTCCTATTCATTGAACCTCTATCAAAACATTATAATAAGTGATCCATAATAAGCCTTATCCCCTTTTATGTACCAATCTTTATGTTAATAATTTATCAATATAATACTACCCGAAGAGAATGGAAAT
>JAQVYZ010000017.1 GCA_028708485.1 Caldisericia bacterium
TATCGTAAACCAGCCACTGAAAGCTTATTTCAATCGGTTGGAACCAGCAAAACCTCTTCCTGGACAGATCAGGACGTAGAATGGTTAGATACATATGACTATGCAGTCCAGGCATTTGATACCAATGCACCCCCGGTTAGATCGGTTCAGTCCGATCCTATCTCTGTTTTGGTAGACGATAAACCTTTTCTTGACATACGCCAACCACCACCGGATTTTGAGACAACAAATGAGGAGGTCGTCATTGAAGGAGTAGCCACTGATGATGGATCCGGCATTCAACAGGTCAGTCTCTTGCATACTCTTCCTTCCCAATCCGAAAAATCTTACCAACTCTCCTTGAGATCGGATGGATCCTTTCAACAATTCCTCCCATTGGAAATCGGCGACAATACGGTTACTATTCAAGCGATTGACATTCGATCCCATCAAACCAGTGAAACAAGACATATCTATCGCAAGGAAGCTGCCAAGGATATAGCTCCTCCCCTCATCACCATCACAAAACCATCTGATCGTTTTATCCACGAAGCTGGATCCATTCTGGTAAGTGGCAAAATCGTAGACGCAGAAGGTCATTTGCTGGAGAGCCGTATTTGGGTAGAACAAAATGCGAATCGGCTGTATTATCGCGTTCTCAATCTTGATTCGACGGGAGCCTTTTCTGAGACTATCTCTATTCCTTTTGGTGAGATCTCCATTCATATTCAGGCAATTGATACGTTTGGCAATCAATCGGAGATGAAAGTGATAGGAACCAATACCGAACCGGATCTTACCCCTCCGCAATTCTATATCTTGTCGCCACTTCACGATGCGGAAACCGAAGAGGAACAGATTCGGTTTTATGGCAAGGCATGGGATGAAGAATCAGGCATTCAATCAATACGGGTATCCCTCGATTATTTGTCCAAACGAATGTATGACAGAGATATCACTTTGAACGACCAAGGATTCTTTGATCTATTATTGCCCATCATGGAAGGGGAGAATCATCTTATTCTCCAGGTTCTAGACAAGAAAAACAATGAGTCCAAAGAAACCCGGATTGTATTCCGGAAAGCAAAACCAAAAAACATCCTGATCGAACTGATTATCGGTAAAAACTCAGCCCTAGTTAATGGCGAGACACTCCCTCTCCTCTACCCCCCTGAAATTAAAAAAGGGAGAACCTACGTACCGGTGAGATTTGTTTCAGAAGCTTTGGGAGCCAATGTACTCTGGGTAGCTCAACGAAAAGAGATCCAGATCACCTGGAAAGAGAAATTCATCTCGCTGTGGTTGAATAAAACCATTGTGACTGTGGAAAGTTTGGTGAATCCGGATCAGGTACCGAAAACTCTCTTCCTGGAAGCTGCCCCTTACTTGGCAAAGGGAGTGACTATGGTACCCTTACGCCTCATTGCAGAGCAGTTTGGCATTACCCCGCAATGGAATCCCGACACCCAGACGATTACCCTTGTGTTAATCCCTTGAATGTAAAGGTTGTTTTACTCAACAAACAATTGCTGCAGTGGAAGTCAATAACAGAAGATTAGATTGGTATATTTTCGCATCATAGATCGTTCCGCAATTTGATGGATTCAAAAAAGGTCATGCTAACCTTCTAGTCTAACAGATTGAATCTTTCCTTTGACGTTTACTATATGCAGTTGGTTGCCTTTATTATCATTTCTCTCAGATACTAAAAATTCCTGGGTGGATTCGATATAATGAACAGTTATGAAATCTATTCTTATTCTTTTATTAATTATTGTCATTTGTTTCGAGTTGTACTTTAATATACCATTCTTTGAAAACTCATCCGAGATATCAATACAAAAAATAAATTCACCATCTGTTGATAATTTAAATTTTGTATTGATTGGTAGATTTATTTCTTCTACTTTATTTTCTTTAAGATAAATAACAAACCAAGCTTCTTTGTCATTATCCTTTAAAACAAATGAAATGAAGTCCTTTTTTTTGTTAAAAGCTTGAAGACAAATCGAAGAATAATCCTCTCTAGAGTTTTTTATTGTATGTGAAAAAATTTCACTGAACCTATTGCTTAGACAATCATACTCAACGATATGTCCTTTATCATCCTTAGATCGGTAAGTATAAAAAAAACGATTTCCATATGAATCGTATAACGTATCAAAAATGGATGTATCTATTGTATTGTTGAGAGTAAACATCTTATTTATCTTGTTTCCATAAAAATCAAAGAAATAGAAATCGTCGGTATTATCCTTTTTTAGGCTAGTTACTCGAATAATCATCTTATCAACAAGTATAGCCATTATGTTATACTCTGTGTTAGGTTCGTTTAGTGTTGTAGATTGTTGATCAATAAGATTAACTAGACAAAGAAACCTTTCTCCATAATTGCTGATCTCAATGCACCCATGATTTTTATCCAAACGATGATACTTTAAAGGTAACCCATTTATTTCAATACTTCTTATCTTTGAACCGTCGCGATTCATATAAAATAATTTATTTTTAGTAATTCTACTATAAAAAAATATCAAATTATCTTCTTTTGAATCTAATAATATGCAAGCATCACCATTTTGGAGCAAGAGTTTAACGCTGTTTTGGTTTTGAAAATGACAAATCTCTAATTGTTGAGAATTATTAAATGGCATATTGTATGCGATAAAATCATTTATATCAAAACTTGTCATCTCAACTTCCTTTAACATTAATTTTGAATTTGTTGCATATACTCTTTGACATTTTTTTTCATTTGAATCAAATAAAAATAGTTTTTGTGACTTTTTTTCAAATTCATCAGATATTTCCCTTACATCAACTAGAATTTCATCAGAGTTGCTTTTTTTAAAAGATGTTTGATAACTGGAATCAAATTTTAAAGCTTGGACTATTCCTTTAGGATTGTTTTGGCAACTGATATGTAAATACAGAATTAGTAAAACAAATAATATTTGGCTGATTTTTCTCATTAATATTCTCCTACATTAAGTTTTCTCATTAATATTCTCCTACATTAAGTTTTCTCATTAATATTACTATGGAATATTGAACAATTTTCCATAGTAATATTAATGAGAAAACTTATTTAATTCTAGCTTCTACTAGAGAGTAATTCTTCGACTGATTTTCCGCTATTCTCACTACACCAGTCTCTACATTCTTTTCTTCTGTTATATAAACTTTGAAAACCTTTTTCACCTGCATTTTTCCAATCGTTCTTAAAATGCTGCCAAGCGTCATATGCATCATTAAAGTCATTTTGAGCGAACTCCCATGCTTTTGAGCCAATTGCACCCGTTATATGCATAATAAACGACAATAAGGGACCACCTATAAAAGCAGAAATAACTCCTAAAATTGTTTCAATTACAAAAAATGCACCTGCAGCTGATGCTTTACTAATTCCTTGATCCACATTTTCAGCAACTTCATTAAAATCACTAGTTTTATGCGCCATATCGTCATCGTCCATTAATTCAGATCCAAATGTGGGTTTATCAATTTTTGTTCCGAAATCCAAAACTGCAGGATCATTTGTTGATTCCATTGCACTAACTCCACCCAATGCAAAACAGCGATTGCAACAGCGTTGATATCGAATATCATCACCACCTAAACCGCACGTCCCTATCTCCCCGCAGTCAGAAGTGGAGGTGGTTAAGCTTGCTCCGGTACTACCGATATTGATACCAAATTCAGTATCAACCAAAGCCACGCCATATCCCGGATCTGGACGCCAAGGCAGGATAATTTCATTGTCACCGAATCCAGGAAGGGCATACGAGGGTCCTTTGGTTCCTGTGATAGCAATCATGTCGACAATATCATCGGGGTTCCAGGTGTCCGTCACATGACCGCTGCTGCGGCTCACAGCGTAGGAAGCTATCGGATATCCGTCAGAATCGGCTTTCACCATCGTATCGGTACAGGGATCATAATAATAGTAGGCTTCTCCGGTAAACGATCCGCCAAATCCCTGAGTCGGTGTATACGTCATGGAAAGGATTGTACCATTTGGATCTGTGGTGAAGTCCTGAGTAAGTATAGTTTGATTAAGAGAATTTTTCGCCACAATCTTCTCTATGCCATATAGCCCATATGTAGCATTCCAAGTGCGAAGGAGCACATCATCCTCATAATGCAGTATGCTCTTTATCTTGCCTACATCGTTGTACTCTAACGCATATTCTACTTCCGTGCTGGTATCATCTAGCACAATGGAAGTGATTCTGTCTCGACTATCCCACGTAAAAGTCATAGTCTTATTCCCGGGATAGGCTACTTGTTCCAGTCTGCCCTTATCATTCAGGTCATCATAAGTGAAAGAAGAAGTTCCCTGCACTCCCGGATAGGTAACGGTGCTTAATCGCTCTTTGCTATCGTAACTGAAATCATAGGAATCATTTAACAACGAATCCGTAATGGAGGTCAATTTACCTACGGTCTGGTCGTAAGCATAGGTCAGTTCTTTACTATTGGAACCAAATGTCAGTTCCGAGATCCGATTTAAATTATCGTATTCCATCGCGTAGGATTCGGAAAAAGTTTGTCCTTGCCCGGCGTAGACGGAATACTCGTAGGAAGAGATCTTATCAAGATTGTTAAAGGTAGAATCGATATCCAGATACGTATCTTCTCCCTTGGTCACTGTGACCGTATCCAGCATTTTTTCATACCAGGTTTGGTTAACCATAGTTTGGTTGGGATATTGCATAGCAGCGAGTGTTTTGTCATTATTCCAAGTATAGGTAAATGTCTTTGTTTTATTGGTATCCGTAAAAGAATACAACCAATTGCGATTCGTGTAGGTCATGCTGTAACTGCTTAGATCACCAGTTCCGGTTACCGCAGAGGGAAGGCCTAATACCTGGGAGCCGATGGATGGGTTATAGGTCATGGTAGCGGTATTGCTGTCTTCATCCGACCAACTATTCAGGTTGCCGATGCTATCGTAGGTAAAATCTTGATTAGAGTAAGAAGAAAGCCATCCTTCGGGGGTGTATTCAAAGGAATCGGACAATCCTCCGGTATAGCTGGCATTAGTCGTTCTGCCAAGAATATCGTTTGTATAGGTGGCATCAGGTCCTGTTAGTTGATCACCGCGAACATTGTAGGTATAGCTTAACGTGCCTTTGATCGGATCGGATACTGCAGTCACCTCTCCCCGGTCATTGAAGGTAAAGCTATACGTGCCAATTCCTTCTATCTCCTCTTCGGTTATCCAGGAATTCAGGTTGTAGGTATGCTCGGTCAAACGACCGAAGGCATTGGTAACGGTGGCTGGTCTGCCGAACACGTCTTGGGTATACGTGGTGGTTTGGGACAGATGATTCGTACTGGTGTACAGCATACCGTCTTCGTAATAGTCATAAATGGTGGAATGTCCCATGGGATCGGCATATTCATAAGGATTGGGATCATAGGGAAGCGTGATTGGATCCAGAATCCCAATAATCGAAACACCCACAGATCCAGCAACAGGAACAGCACTTGAAATCCCTTTTGCCATCATGAAAGTTGCATCCACATAAGTAAGCGATTCCAAACAATCGGTAATAGATGCCATGCCTATTGTCGCGCCGTTATCATTTAAAGTGGTTGAGGAAGATTCACCGGTTGTACTATTAGAAACTTGAACGCTATTCCCCAACTCATTGTAATCGATCGTCAGATTCTTGACAATATCGGCGCTCTGTTCATCCCCTTCGTATTGGATCAAACCAGTTGCCAATCCGTTGGCATTGTACGAGAAGGTGGTTTCATTGCCTTCTGTGTCAATCACCTTTTCCAAGTTCCCGCTGGTGGCGTCATATTCCATGGTGGTGGTTTTAGTGCCCCCGGTGGTCTCGGTAATAATAGTAACCGGTTGACTATCAGCATTGTAGCTGATACTGGTGTCCTGGCTTAACGGATCCGTAATCTGGGAAGGGGAGAAGGGGGCATACTGGCTCGTATAGGCAAAAGTGGTGGTCGCCCAGACAGAGGCGGTGACTTTCTCTTCCGCTTCTACGAGTTTGCCGAGAATGCTATCTTCCGGAGAATACGTGAATTGCTGTACGAAGGAAGTGCCTCCGGAGGATGGAGGCGGATAGGTGATGGTCTCGACATGGCCGACAGCATCATATGCATAGGTGGTTTCTTTGTCATACGAATCCGAGATGGTGGAAACTAATCCTAAGGCGTTGTATTCATATTCTGTTTTCAATACAGTGGTGTCATTCACCATCGATATTTTCATTATATGCTCAGTGGTATCGGAGAAATAGTAATCAGTATTTCGGTCTTCCCCATCCGTCAGGGTGGTTTTCTTATCATACCCGTCTTCGTCTTCTTCATAGGTAAACTCGGAGGTAGCGGTATTCTCGGTCGGCTCTACGAAGGTAGCGACTTTGTTGGCTTGATAGCCGGAGCTATGATAGGTGATCTCGTATTCGAATCCTTCGAAATCGATTTGGGAGGTCATTTTATGATTGGCATCGTACCCAAAGGTGGTGTGTATTTCGGGATTAGGAGATTCATCGGAGGGTTGTTGGATCTCTACTAAGTTACTACTGTCATAAGAGAATAACCAGGCATTGCCAAGCATGTCTTCCACTTGGGTGAGTACGCCGTTCACGTCCCACGTGAGGGTGATCTCTCGCTGGGATTTATAGTCGGTAAGGGTCTCGGGTCTGCCGGAGCCGTCGTAACCAACTTCCAATAAACCGCCGGCTAAACTGGAGAGACTGGCTAATTTGCCATTAGAGGAAAAGGTAGCGATCTGACCATCCAGGGTCTGGATGGTATAGGTGCCGTCCTGGTTCTCTATGGCAATGCCGGTGAAGATATTAGGGTTGATATAACTGGAAGCTTGACTGTCATATTCAAAGACTATTTTTGCCCCTGTTGGGGTGATATAGGTAAGGTCGTGCGTTTGGGCGTCTTCGGAGACACAGGAGTGGAGATTACTAACCCATCCTTTGCCTAGACCGATATCGATACCGGCATTTTTGGAGCTGTAGGTCAGAGAAAAGGTAAGCGGGAGAAGGGTGCCCGGGAGTTGGATCAGATTGGCTTGAGCGACCAAACCGCCATTTTGCAGGTCAAAGATAAATTGGGTCCATTGAGAGGTGCTGAAGTACCCGTATTCATTAGTAAGACCTTTGATTCCCGCTTCGGTGGATCCTTCATCGACAAGACCGAGAGGGTAGACCCGGGAATCCCAGAAAGTGGGAGTCCCTACCGCATGGCAGAACTCGAGAGGAATGACAGAGAAAGCGAAGAGAATAACAAAAGTTAATAATAAGGCCAGAACTGAAAAAAAGCGGTTCAAAGAAATAGGATAACGAAGAGAAGGCTGGTTAAGCCTCTCTCTTGAATTGGAAGATGAAACATTTTTGAAGCTGTTAAAACTTAAAATCATGATTACCCTCCAGAATAAATTAATATCGACCATGAACGCAGGAAATCAAACATGAAACTACGGTTCTTGTTACCTGAACACCGGTATCGGTTTTCAAGGTACTATGGATAGAATAGGAGGATTGAACTATGGATTCTTGTGCTGTTCGGTTCTAATTCTGTACCATTCTATATCTTTTATTTGTATGGTATCTGTATGGATATAGATATATACTCATTAAAAATAAATGTCAATGATTTTTTCCATTATTTTCACAGGGATAATCAAAGTACGATTAAAAGCTTATTGTGTCAGGACTATCTAACTATTTTGAGATGAAAACTTGCATAGGGTGGATCTTAGGTATTTTTTCAGATGATCTTCCAGCAGGTAAATACTCTTTCTTGATTTTTCATCTCCTGCATGATATTCTTTTCGTACAATGCCTAATGAAATTAGCGTCTGCAAATAAATACGAGGCATCATATCAATAATTACTTAAACATGGTTAAGTAAATCACGTTATAGTAAAAAAATATTTTGTCGCAAAGGGACGTAGCCTTTTTTACATTTATTTCCTTCATATAGAGAAATACAATACAGCTTAAAGATTTGAAAGATCGCGCCAGGCAGAGATAACCTGCAACCACACAGGGGTACTTTTTTATGGTTCATCTGACTCTTAGTATTATCCGCAAAGTCTTATACAATAAGGGTACCCAACAACCCCGTGGAAAATCATTTTTATGATTGACTTTTCACGTGAAACAGGTAACTTTTTACAATATATTGTAATTAAGGATGGTGTTAATTTGAAAAAGTTTAGTGTTGTATTGATGATAGTATGCTTTATAAGCATTGCATTAATAGGTTGTCAGAAAAAAGCACAGGACCCCGGACAGGCACTATTAGGAACCTGGATCGGTAAAGACGAGATGATGGGAAATGTGGAATTTACAAAGGATATGAAATTTAGAATCTTTGATAATTCCGGTGCTTATGATGATTTAGCGACATATGCGCTTCTACCCGACGGGAAACTCACTATTACGTTCGAAGGGCAGACCAATAATTTTCAGTATGAGATCAAAGATAATCAGCTGAAAATCTTCACTTTGCCAACAGCAGAAAACCAGGCTGCACAAACACTTGAATTCACGAAAGCATCAAAAAGCGACCTAGACAAGCTTATGAAAACAATCGAAGAGAACAAAAAGAAAACCCAGGAAGGGCAAGGGACCGAAACAGTACAGGAAGAGGAGACTACTATGCCAAAAGCTTCTGATGACATTGTTGTGTTTGAAACCACGATGGGCACTTTTAAGATTGAGCTTTATCCTGAAGTCGCCCCAAAAACAGTGCAGAATTTCTACTCTTTGGTGAATGACGGTTTTTACAACGGGATCATTTTTCACCGTGTCATACCGGATTTCGTGATCCAATGGGGTGGCGTTCGTGAAGATGGTAGCCCGAAGAATTCCGCCAACACATTCGAAGACGAGATCAACCCAACCGCACTCGGTTTATCCAAGGAAGCGATTGCAGCTAATGAAAAAAAAGGATATAAATATAATTACACCCTTCCTTCTATTAAGCTGATGTACGGAGTATTAGCGATGGCGAATGCCGGACCCAATACCAATGGTTCACAAGTCTTTGTGATTACGAGAAAAGATGGCACAGAATCGTTAAATGGCAAACATACCGGTTTCGGGAAAGTCATTGAAGGGATGGATATTGTCGAGAAAATTCAGAATGTAAAAACCATAGATCCCGCCAAACAAAATGATCAGCCTGTAGAGAATATCGTGATCAAAAAGGCTTATGTAACCAAACGATAACTCTTATGCCGGATCGTTCCGTAGTTTTTATCGTGAATCCAATCGCGGGGGGAGGATCTGCTAGGTCCTCCCTTCCGCTTTTTCAGGACTTCTGCACCACCCACCACCTCCCATACGAAACCTTCGAAACACAATACCCCGGACATGCGATCAGCATTGCCCGGGATTATGCCCAAACAGAAAAAATTGTGTGCGCTGTCGGGGGAGATGGCACTGTCAATGAAGTGATGACAGGATTAATGCAAGGCTCAGCCACTCTCGCGATGCTACCCTATGGATCCGGTAACGACATAGCCGGATCGTTTCAAATCCAAAAAGAGAACGCTCTGGATTGTTTGCTGTATGGCTCTCCTACAAAAGTTGACATTGGCCAGGTGAACGATACCTACTTTCTCGGGGTGGCTTCCTGCGGGTTTGACAGCAAAGCTAATGAGATTGCGAACGGAATCCCCCGATTTATCAAAGGAGCTTTGCTTTATATTCTGGCTTTTTTAATCACGTATATTGCCTTTGGAAACGATGAATTCACCATTACGTTGCCAGACGAGGAAATCAAAGGTCGTTGTCTGCTGGTAGCAGTGGGTAACGGAGACCGATACGGCGGAGGGATGAAGGTCACTCCGAATGCATCCCGGTTTGATCATCTCTTTGATTTATGCCTGGTCGGCAACATCACCAAATGGGAGCTGATCACAGTCTTTCCAAGAGTTTTTAAAGGAACTCACTTGACCCATCCCAAAGTCCGATCCCTGAGAACGTCTTCTTTAACGATCCAGGGGAAAAGTTGGGTATATGCAGACGGTGAGAGAAAAACTTCTTTACCGGCCACGTATCGGATTATTCCAAATGGGATGAAAGTGTTATTGCCAGTATTATAACGGGTTTTCTATCCAGTTTCCCTTCTCAAAAGTATGATAAACCTCTAGCCCGGCAGATTGAATCCATTCTTTAGCCTGATGAAAATGTTCCCCGATCTGGGACGCTTTATGCGCATCACTGCCAATTACTACTAACGATCCGCCGAGTTGAACATACCATTTCAGAATCTCCATCGGGGGATGAGGCCTGTTCAAGGATTGTATGCCCTTTGTATTGATTTCCAACGCTGCATGATGCAGGATTAACTGATTCAGAATCTCTTTGATTTGTTGTTCATACAAAAGAAATTCCTCAATGGTGTAAGATTGATACCGCAGGATGTAGTCTAAATGACCCAAAGCATGATAACGCTGTCCGTGCGTCACAATATAGAGCATCTCTTCAAAATAAAGGCGTAGAAACG
>JAQVYZ010000235.1 GCA_028708485.1 Caldisericia bacterium
CTGCGCAGATTTTTGTTGGGCGACCTTTGCTTCAGAAAGGGCTCTGTTGATCACATCTGTTAAAGATTTTTGCAAATCCAATGGTTTCATGGAAGTGAAAATTTCTGGATCCAATTCGATTTTTTTCACCGCAATATTGCCATTGATCGTGATTTTTACTTTTCCATCCTTACTGGAAGCTGTAAATTCCTGCTTCCCGATTTCTGCCTGCATTTTGCGCAAGTCATTCATTTTGCCGAGATTATTCATTAAACCCATCTTACAAATCTCCTTTTATTTCTTCAATTTCTTCAACCGTTGCATTAAATAATTTAAGCGTATCCATTATAATCGGCTCTTCTAAAATTTTCTTTTTTGGATCTAATTTTTTTTCAGAAGATCCGTTTGTTTTTTCAATCACTCTCAGACGAATCGATTTCCCGGAATAAGCTTTGTAAAGGTCTTCCAATTTATGCTTATTCTCAGGTTTTGCTATTTGGTCTAAATGGTACTCATGGTCCTGTCCATATTGGATAAATAGGTCGGAGCCTTCTTTTTTGCTGAATTCAGCAGGAAGCAGAAGGGTCAACAGCATAAGATCCCTTGGTTTGATAAAGTTCAGGAAGCTCTTCCAGTCATCCTGCGGGGGAAGTTCAATCCCATTCTCCGGCTCTACTGTTAATTCAACCACTTTTGGTTTCTCTTTGACAGCGGTCGTTTGCGTCTCTTTTACAGGCTTCGTTTCTGCTGGTTTCTCCCTGGGCGCCTCCTCATCGGCTTCCATTGTTTCAGACCCGGAAAATTTAAAATGCAGCAGGGTGATTTCCAGTAGCATCCAGGGATCCATTAAATAGCGCATGTCACCCAGAATAGAAACCAACTTCCGGTTTAAATTCACTAACCAGGAGGGAGTAAACAGGGAAGCTTCTTGCAAATATTCGTCTACTTTCTCAAACGGAAGCACTTTTAAGGCGACTTGGTTTGATTGGGTGATCGACAAGACGAACATGTCCCTTAAGTAAGCGATCATGTCTTTTGTCAGCTGACTTGCATCGATCCCCGAAAATCGAATGTCATCCAGTTGTTGGATGATGGCAGCATATTCTTCGTGTTTTAAGGTTTTGATCAATTGATGAATCGTGTTTACATCGCATCGACCCAGCATATGTAAAATGATATTTTCTGTTACTGTTTCCTGAATGTAGGAAGAGAGCTGGTCCAGCATCGATTCGGCATCGCGCATCGATCCGTCGGCTGATTCTGCGATCCGGTTTAACGCGGACGCTTCGATTAAGATTCCTTCTGTTTCTGCCATTTGATGCAATTTTTTTGCAATTTCCGGGGAGGTAATCCGATGAAAATCAAACCGCTGGCATCGACTGATAATAGTAGGGGGTAGTTTTTGCGGTTCAGTGGTAGCCATGATAAAAATAGCGTGTGGAGGGGGTTCTTCTAAAGTTTTCAGCAAAGCGTTGAACGCTTCACCTGTCAGCATATGGACCTCGTCGATGATATAGATTTTATACATACCCTGGACTGGATTCAGACGAACCTTCTCCCGTAATTCACGGATGTTATCCACACCTCTGTTGGAAGCCGCATCGATCTCGATGACGTCCATATTGTGTCCTTCAGTGATGCTGATGCAGGAGGGGCAATCATTACAGGGATCCGGTTTGCCATTTTTTTCGCAATTGACAGCCTTAGCCATGATGCGAGCCATCGAAGTTTTGCCGGTTCCCCTGGGACCGCAGAATAAATACGCATGCCCGACCCTCCCTTGCTTCAGAGAGTTTTTCAGGATGGTGACCGTATCCTGTTGTCCGATGACATGATCAAAATTCTGAGGTCTCCATTTGCGATATAGCGTTAGATGCATCATTACATCCTTTCCGGAGCGTCAATACCCAGTAGTTGAAACAGGGCAGTCATAATTTTTACGAGTACCTGGATCAAGAAGATTCGGTTTTGGGTGGTTTCCGGATTTTGCAGATCGACTACCCTGCAATGTTCATAAAACAGATGAAACGCATTTCCCAGGTCAATTAAATCCATGGTAATCAGATGAGGAGAGAGAAGCTCGAAAGCACGGAACAGTTTATCAGGTAGATGGGCTATCTTTCTGATCAGGTCTTTTTCTGCCTGATCGGTAAAGGTGAGTGTATCCGGTATAAAAGTAAGATTCAGTCCTTTGTCCTGGGCTTCCCGCAAGATTCCTTTGCATCGGGTAAAGGCATACTGCGCATAAAAAACCGGATTCTTGGGATCATGGCTTTTGGTGGTTTCCACATCAAAATTCAAGTGTTGGTCGTGGCTTCGGGTTAAGTAAATAAACCTGGTCACATCTGGTCCGATTTCATTAATCAACTCTCTCAGAGAGATAAAAGCGCCGGTGGATTTGGACATTTTTAATTCCTGCCCGTCTTTAAACAGGTGAACCCGCTGAAAGACGCCGGTGAGAAGTTTCTCTTCATTAAATCCTAATAAGCGAAGATCCAATTTCAACGGTTTCTGTTGACTTTGGTCTGCTCCCCAGATATCCACTATCCGGTCAT
>JAQVYZ010000236.1 GCA_028708485.1 Caldisericia bacterium
TGTTTGGTTTCTTTACATTGTGGGACAAATGTTGGACCGGAACAGGACTCAACATATGCATAGGAAAAAACAGGTTCGATACCAATTTCAATGAAATATACCATCGTGATCTCTTGTTTATAATTGTTTTCGTAGACATCCTGGTAACTTATTTTAATTGTATAAATAAATTCTGAATCTACACTGAGATTCTTAAACTCAATTCCGTCAAAATCGCGTAAGGTTGTCTCACTATCATGCTCACCGGTTAGTTTTGCCTTAAACAGATCGATATTGATCATTTCATTCATACCCAGAAATTGATAATGGTTCACGGTGTAAGGACTGGGATTTCCTTCCTTGTAAATATTCATTTCCAGGTTTTTGAGGGTACCTTTTCCAAAATTCTTTATCTCCAATCCTGCCACACAAATATTGGATTCTATAGGTTTTCTGTGTTTCAGATGATCCACCTTATTGGTGTTGGTTTCAATATATCCCATGAACACTAAATAAGGCATATTTTCGAGCCTTAGATTTTCTTTGTTCTCTTTCGCATTTAAGCGATTAGCGATGATGACACCGGCTAAGGTCAAGCTTCCGCCGATGATAGCACCCATGAAACTTAAAAGAGTTTGTAAAGCATAAATATATATACTATCCATTTTTAAAGATAATATCCGAAATTAATCAATTATCACTACTTTCATTAAAAAATAATCAGGGTGTCCAATTATCATGAGCAATGCCCACCAGGAAGTAATTTTTAAAATCAAAGGATTTTTTTGTTAATCAGTAACTCAGGCAAGGCAAAAGTAATACCCCTGTCACCGGGATATGGACTGGTGTGATCGTTTTGCCCAAACCATATGGCTTCCGGTATCTCTTTAAAAGCATTGCATGTCCAATATTCGCCCGTATTAACCACTTTGGTGTGAAAATGAACACATTTGGTGCAAACTTGACTGACTTTGCCTCTGGAAGACAATTTTGAATCTATCACTATAACTTTGTTAATATTGCTCCTTCTTTCTTGCATCATCTGAGAAAATATTAGCTTCATTCTACTCCTGAAAAGCGTAAAAGATACTAATATTCCACCACTGCTTCATATTCTGAACCATCGGTACGGATCCGAAAGAGCATAGCGAATTTATTTTCGTTCATAAAATAGAGCCAATCTCCTGCAATATTTAGATAAGAGCTGAAAGGTTCATCGTATAATTTCTGGCGTTCAGAACCATCGGTTTTGACTTTATAAATGGTGCTATTGTCTGTAGCGTTACTGTAATAAATCCAATCTGACAAAACATTGATGCTGGATCCGATATCGTCGCAGACTTTTTGTTTTTTCTTACCATTGATCGGCACTTTATATAAACCCTGAGGATTTATACTCGCATAATAGATCCAATCCTGATCTTGAGCGACAAAGCCACCGTTCAGAAGGTTGCCGATACTGTTGCCCCTATTCTGAGATGTTGCTTCTGGATTCACAGGTACATTCTGTTTACATCCAAGATAACTGACTCCAAATATCAACAAAACAATACTGATTACGAAACAACGATATAACCGGACAATAAATCGCATTTTTTAATCTCCTGTTAAAAAGAGTTTCAATTCATCATAAAACAAATTTGCGAAATGTGATACTTATATTAGATGTTTCCTTTTGCGTCAATCTGCTCAATATCCAGTCTTAGCATCCCAACATCATGATAAGCAGACTCGTCGGTCATCATTTTCTGACTGATTTTTTCATTCTCTCCTTCCAAGTGTTTGAACAATACTGCAAATCCATGCTTTTTCTCGGTTAGATCAGTGATAATACTGACTTTTCCCCAAATCACCAACGAACGGTATTTTTGCGTACAATCGTCTTGTACATAGCCATGGTCTTCTATGATAGTGGCGCAGGTAAGAGGATTCTTCCTGATATACTCTATCTTTAACCCATTCTTCGAACAATGCATATAGATTGCTTGGCGGGATAACTCGTATCCATAACTCAATGTAACAATATAGGGATTGATTCCATCGGTTAAAGCCAGTGTAATCACTTTTCCTTTTTTCAGCATGTCCTGGATTAAGTCTTGATTAATAATCTCATTGTCCTGATTTCTCATATGAAACTAACTCATCTCACCCCTCCGATTGATTGACTACTCTTTAATATACCAATTTAACTGCATGCTTAAAAAATAACGTTCATACCCAAAGCACCGGAATGGTTGCATTTTGAATGATCGGGGTTTTTATTTTAATAATGGAGCGATTAATATGGCAGTCATACCGATTAATTTCATAAAAATCAATAAGGATGGTCCGGCAACATCTTTCAAAGGATCTCCAACGGTATCACCCACCACAGCTGCAGAATGTTCCAATGAGCCTTTCAATTGACGGTTATCTTCAATTCGTTTTTTTGCATTGTCCCAAGCGGTACCTGTGTTGTTAAAAAACGGACCCAACATAGCAGAACAGGCGATGGCTCCAATTAATAAAGCACCTAAGGCATGAGCCCCGAATATTACCCCAACAG
>JAQVYZ010000237.1 GCA_028708485.1 Caldisericia bacterium
TTCTTCCCGTCCACGCTTACTTAAACCTTTGCACCCAACCCAATTATATTTTCTTCCTGTTTAGAGGGATTTTTTATTATCTCGTGGTTGCTTAGGATGTTTTCCAATTCCATAATCCTTGACCTTAAAAAACTCATATCCTCTTGAAAGCTAAGAAATTCTGGATTCAAATCTTCCGACTCAAGAACTCTAGGAGCTTCTTCTCCTATTGTTTTACTCTTTTCAAAAGCAACTAAAGTTTCATGCTCTTTTTCTAATTCTTTTAGTTTTTGCTTTGTTAGATAAAACTTTTTTTCCTCCATGATTCTTTTGTAAAGAATTTGAATTTTTTTTCTATTGAATTATAGTATTCTTTTAAATTTAGATTGTCAAATGTTAATTAAAAAAGAGTTTTTTGGGAAACAAATTTTCTACCGGAAACAGATATTTTCGATTTTGAAAAAATATTTATTTTGCCGTAAACTCCATCGTATCCCGGTTCAATCTGAACCTTTCCTTCTCGTACCTTTATTATACCATCTGCAATTTCAGGTGAACTTATTTTTTCTAATTCCTCTTTTTTTCTGTCTAATAAAATACCAAACTCAGTTCCAAAATTTTCTATCAAATTATCATATTGTTTTTGAACCATTTTTGAAACAGTCGAAGTACCAACGGACTCGGCTATTATTTCTTCTAAGGGGATTAAACTCTTAAATGGAATGGCATTTGAGGGCCTATAACCTTCTGTTCTATCGGCTAATTCTTCTACTCTATTCAAAACACCAATAGTTAATGGCTTTGCACATCTCGGACAAATATTATTATACTTTTTAGATTCCTGAGGAGATAAAACTAAATCACAAACTTTATGACCGTCGTAATGATATTTACCCTCCTCTGGAAAAAACTCAATAGTATATAAAAACTTTTTAGGATTTTTTGTTTTAATGGCATCAAAAATACCCTGATAGCTTATTTCTGTTTCAAAAACATTTGCCTCTCTACCAATTTTTTGGGGGGAGTGGGCATCGCTGTTGGAAATCAAAGTGATTCTATCTAATTGAGACAATCTCCAGTTCATTGCTGGGTCCGAAGAAAGACCTGTCTCCACCGCATAAATATGTTTTGTGTAATCTTCAAAACATTCTTCTATAGAATTAAAGCCGGACTTTGAGCCGAATATAGCAAACCATGGGGTCCATAGGTGGGCAGGTATCACCATACAATCCTCCGATGCGTCAAAGACAATTTTTGCTAATTCTTTAGCATCAAGACCTAGAATCGGTCGGCCATCTGCTTTTAAATTTCCGATTTGGCTTAACTTATTGTTTATTTTTTTAACAGCTTCTATAGACGGAGCAAAAACAATAATGTGAACTTTTCTGACTTTACCACCTTTAGAATAAATACAACTTATTTCAGAGGTTAAAATAAATCTAGTCGGCGACTCCATTTTTTTAAGCTTAAAAAGACCGGCTTCGGCCGGCTTTAATTTATCTTCTAAATTTTTAAACCATTCTGGATGAGTAAAATCTCCTGTACCCAAAATTTTAATCCCTTTAATCTTTGCCCATTTGTCCAAATTCTCTAAATCCATTAGAGGAGATGTTGCTCTGGAATATTTTGAATGGATATGAAAATCCGCTATAAAACTCATATTTTTTAAGATACAGTGTCTTCTTCTTTGTCTATTATTTTTAACAAAAAATCGCCCAATTCTTTTTGATCTATTAAAAATTTTCTATATTTATCTTGAGGATTTTTTATAATTTTAAATTTTAATACTGCTTTATTATTTTCTAATTTTTGAGGTTCTGCCACCTCTAAGAATGATAGAGATGGTATCACCCAAACATTGCTTACATATTGTTTTACTTCGTCAAAATAAATAAACATTAAATAAAAGTTCTTATCAAAAACAATATCATCCTGATAAATATCTTTTGTTATGCTTTCTGGATTACTTGGCCCAATAAAAATGTGAATTTGAAAAGATATTTCTTTGCTTTTGTCTTCGGCTGGTTTTGAAAAAATTCTCTTTGTTTCAAAAGAAACCCCTAACCGCTTTAGAGCAGTTGGTGGTTTATATTCTCCTTTCTTTTTAACAATTAAGTCCGTAACAACGCCGTTGTTTTTATCGGGTTTAAAAGCTATCAACCTGTTTTCTGAACCCTCTGCAACTAAGTCTATCATCCGATTTTTTATATTTTCTTCAATATTTATTCTTTTCATATTTTCTTATATCTTAACAAAAAATAAACCAAAAAACCATCAGAAGAACCTGTAAAATAACAGGTTTTAGTATTCCGATGGCTTTTTGATGAGGGGGTTATAATTTCCAATAATATCAGCTACTTTTTAAAATTAGCTTCGGACAATTTGAAACTAAGCATATGCATTCGCCTCTTTCATTGAAAACTATTTTGTCCTTGAGAATAATTCTCTCGCCCACTCACTTTCACATTTTAAGCTCAAAAATTTTACTGTCAAGAAAAAAGAATGAAATTTTAGATTTTAATCCTTGAAAATCTGGTGAAAC
>JAQVYZ010000238.1 GCA_028708485.1 Caldisericia bacterium
TTTCCATTCCGGAGACGATTATCAGCCCCACTTTTGTATTAGTCAGGGAATATGGCAACCCTATTCGTTTAGTGCATGTGGATTTGTACCGGGTGGATACTTTGGATGAGCTCCAAGACATGGGGACTCAGGATATTCTGAATCGTGATGTAATCAGAGTCATCGAATGGGCAGACAAGTTTCCCGGATTGCAGAAATGGTCAGACTACCAGCTACATTTTTCCATACTCACCGAAACAATCCGAAAAGTGGAGATTTATGGGTAATCGTTGGGATCTATTTATACAAACCGTTCTTGATGAAAACGAAATCGCATTATTTCATGACGGTCATTGCGTCTCCTCGATCTCCAACCAAGCAGATTTTAAAAGCGATAACACATTTGTTCAGGATATCTGCCGTTGTCTTAGCGATCAGCAGGTGCCAAAAAATGAGATACACTCCCTCACCATCCTCCAGGGACCGGGTTATTTTACGGGAATCCGCGCTGGTATTGTGATTGCAAAGGCATGGATGGATAGTTTTTCCATTCCGGTCCGGCTGGTGAGTAGCTTTGAATATGTCAGGGGATACTTTTCAGCCCCCGAGAAAACCGCCATCTTAATTCGTGCATCCAAAACTGAAGGGTATGCAGGATTTTTCCGGAAAGGTCAGTTAGTCAGCCAGGAATGCATCAAGTTAGAGAATGTACCCTCCTATGGGCAGGAGTGGAAATGGTTCACTCCCTCGGTGGCATTCAAATCCCTCTCCGGAATCCAATATATCTCTCCGTCTCTATATCTTCCTCAGCAATATGAGAAAGTGACCCGTTCAGAGCAGATTGCGCCACATTACGGCAGAAGCCTGGAAGAGCTGTTTCAACCTTTATGACTCCCCTATCCAAGATCAGACCGATGCACCTGCGAGACTTGTTCTGGATTTTACAGATTGAAAACGCTTGTTTTCCCAGTCCCTGGCCCAAGGAAGAGTTCGTTACAGAACTGACAAACAACCGGTTTGCGAAATATTTTGTTGCTATCAGCGATAAACGGATTATTGGTTTTATCGGTTTGTGGTTGATATTCGAAGAAGCTCATGTGACCACGATTGCAGTCTTGCCAAATTATCAGAAAATGGGGATCGGGAAATCATTACTGTGCTTTGGGGAGAAATTGGCTCAGGCATCCAACTGTAAGAAAATGATACTGGAAGTCAGGGAATCCAATAAGAATGCTTATCAATTCTATCTTAACGAAGGTTACAAATTCAACCGGATCAAGAAAAATTACTACACGCACAACCAGGAAGACGGCATTGAGATGATAAAGGAGTTGAATCATGCAGCGCATTCTGGGAATTGAGACTTCCTGTGATGATACAGCAGTTAGCATTATCACTGATACGGGGGAGATATTATCCAATATTCTCTCTTCGCAGGATGATTTTCATGCCAAATATGGAGGGATAGTACCCGAAGTCGCCTCCCGAAAACACCTGGAGCTGATCTCGATCGTCGTCAGGGAAGCCCTTGAACAAGCTGGCATCACTCAAAATGAGATAGACCTGATCGCGGTGACCCACGGACCCGGGTTGGTCGGATCCCTACTAATCGGTGTAGACTACGCCAAGACGCTTTCTTATTTATTAGACAAACCGATTATAGGAGTGAATCACCTGGAAGGGCATTTGCTCTCTCCGAGGTTATTCAATGCAGACCTGCGGTTCCCCTATCTTGGTATCATCGTATCCGGTGGGCATACCCAATTTATGATGGTAGACGGTATCGGGCATTATGCTGTTTTAGCAGAAACACTTGATGACGCTTGCGGGGAAGCCTTGGATAAATTCGGAAAAATCCTTGACATTCCTTATCCGGCAGGTCCGAAGATCGAGCAAATCGCATTGGCGGGAAATCCAAACGCTTATACCTTCTCCATGCCGAAAATTCGTGACAAAACTATTGCGTTAAGCTTTTCCGGTATGAAAACTGCGGCCTCCCTGTTGGTCCAAAAGATGGACCCGGAAGAAAAGGAGAAGAATAAAGCAGACCTGTGCGCCTCATTCCAGGAAGCGGTGATGAAGCAGATCTTACACGTTATCCAACAACTGAAGCCATTGTATCCTTTTTCCGGAATCGCTTTCTCCGGGGGGGTTTCTGCAAACCAACGCTTACGGGATTTAGCGATTCACCAGAGCCTTCGACAAGTCTATTTTCCTTCCAGGATTCTGAGTACTGATAATGCAGCGATGATTGCGTATGCAGGTTACCAGGAATATCTTCTTAACGGACCAATGTCACTGGATTTTCCGGTTATCTCACGCTTGGAATTATAACAATAGTAGAAACTTTTTTTCTGACACCAACAATTGATATAAAAAGCTCATATTGACTATACTTTTTGAGATCTTCTTGAAGTTTAACAGGATTCCTTGTAGAATTATAGGCGATGATTGCCCGATGGTGTAACTGGCAACACGCCTGACTCTGGATCAGGAAAGTTAAGGTTCGACTCCTTATCGGGCAGTTTTT
>JAQVYZ010000018.1 GCA_028708485.1 Caldisericia bacterium
TATGAAAGAATCTTGTATCAAGCATGGATCGACCTTCTTGTAGAATAATTGGGTGTGCAAGATTATAAGATTTTATTTCCTCGTTTGACTTTTCAAGTGATACTAATACTGAGTCAACTTGAAAAGAATATTTTTCATGAAAACCATCTTCTGCTCTAGCAATGCTCATCAATGCAACAGAAAATATCATAAAACAAACTAAAATCAATTTTAATCTAAACATATGTTTTACCTCTCTTCCATTTAATATTTAAGGCCAAACTACCTCTCTTGAATTTATATGTCTATATCTAGCATATTTTCCATCTTGATCTTTTCCCACAGGTGTTGGTTTTATAGTACTACCAAATAAAAATGTATAAGGTTTTTGCTCTCCATCTTCATCAAGATTACCGTTTTCATCAAATCTTGCATATTTTTCAATTGCATAATTTGGATCATTAACATTTTTTCCACAAACAAACCAGGCTCCTATTGGATTTGGATCTGTTCCATGAGGTATATAACCATGATCAGCCATCCATTGTAAAGAAACTTTGTTAGCTCCGTCTAGATCCCATGATAATCCATTTCGAGTTATCTTAAAACCTGAATATGTACCATCTGAATTTTTCAACCATATAATGGCATCAGCCGGTTCATCATCACTTGTATCAGTGGTACCTTTTGTATCCCATGCTTCGCCTTCATAATCACCTAATCCATTTTCTAAATCATTTGTCACTTCATTCATTATCTCTTCAATTTTATCTAAATCTGTCACTTCGGTCCATTCATCATCATCTATTTTACCATTCTTATTCTTATCTTCTCCAGTGTATACTTTTGGACCTGCTCCGTCTCCTTTGTCTTCTATCTTTATGTTCTTTCCTGCACTTGTTGTTCCGGTTAATTTAAATCTGATTCGGTTTGTAGTATTTGTAACTTCTGTAGAATTTTTCGCATAATTACTCTCTGAATTATTGCCTTGTGTGTTCAGTCTGTCCCACTCTTCTTCAAGAAAGTCGGAAACATATTTATAACCCGTATACGTCAGTTCACCAACAAACAAAATTGAAAAATCTCCAATGACTGAATTCACATCAAATGGGTCATCCAATTCGTGGTGTTCATACAATCTATAACCAGAACTACCATCATAGCAAAGCTGTAAAACCATTTTCCAGTCAAAATAGTTAACATAATACAGCTGAAAAGAGAATTCTTGGTTTGATTGGATTGTAATGTTGTTAGTAATAATCGCCATTGCTGTGTTGTTCACATAATCCTGGTAGTCATCATCACCTGGATAATATTTTGCTTGTTCTCCGCTCTCATACTCTGGTAAACCATTACTATCAAACTTGTAAAAATTAACAATATCCTGACTATAATTTATCTCTAGAATTTTTACTGTTTCTTCGTCAATCTCAGTTTCAATAACGATGTCATAAGTTTGAGCTATTATCTTGTTAACTGGAATGCTAACAGAAAACAACACAAAAAATGACAAGAACAAACAAATGCTTTTAAAGACTAACTTGCTGGTAAGATTCTTCGTTTTCATTTTATCTCTCCGCCAATTAATCTATTTTTGAAGCAAAAAGCAAAAGTGAAACTTATCGGTAGATGTATTTTATGAAAAAATATATATATGTCAATAATCATGTAATATTATTTTGAAATACAGTCCAGATCTTTCATCTCCTCTATCAAGATGTTCAAGTTCCACTTCCTCGGGTCTACCATTGGTTAATGCAATTCAAAATTTATCGGGTAATTCCTTTTTCCTGCTGATTATTGACTGTCACGATTCCAGCAAGATCTTTGAAATCTGTAATCAGTTGGTTCCAATTTGTCTCCCTCTGCTCCACCATAAAATTTAGCTAAACATAAAAAAGTGATACTTGATATCATTCAATTTGGTAAACCAGCACATTTGCTACTTGATCTGAATTAGTTATAAACACTTTTAAAAAGAGATTTTCATTGATTTTAAAAAAATCTGAATTATTAACCGAAGAGAAGTTATCGATTTTAATTTTTACTATCTTTCCATTTAGTAGATCCATTTTTGACAGCATTTGAGATTTTTCATCAAAAGAATAAAAAAATGATTTTGAGCAAGCTAATTTACTAGTAAATTCATTTTCTTTATCATCATATTCGAGATTGAATAAAGATTGCCATTTTCTTTGGCCAGATTTATAATCCAATGCTTCGAATTTATAATGGTATAATTCAGTTTTTTTGTCGTGTACTAATGGAGCAAACAATAAAAAACCATCTGCTGGAAGGAGTTGAAAATCATTCTCCACAGATAGATCTTTTAATACCCACCTTGATTCACCGGTTTCCTTGTCGATGCAATGAAGATCAAATATGTACCGGTTGCCTTTTTTGGTTTTCCAAATTGGAATTATAAATGCAGATATGATATCATTTTCTATATCACTTAATCCAATGTTTCCAGGTTTGGTCGATTCAAAACTTCCACCCATAGTGTATGGAAAGAAATCTCTATCAAAAGGAGTATCAGTCAAATATCTTTTCCATTGAAGAGTAAGCATATGATTATCTTGAATCAACCATTTAGCTATATATACTCCAGTTTTGTCTTGCCCCTCAATATATGCTGTATCTTTATCCCAGATAACACGCCTTCCAACCATTAATATCCACTGGGATTCCCACCAAGCATCTTTATCGTAAGAGCATAATAATTCATTTAATTGCTCATTTCCTGATTTTGATTCTATAACAACATGCATTAAGCCTTTATCATAATCACAATAAATCAAATGAAAGAAATCATCTTTCTCAGTAACATCCAGGAATGGAAAAGGATAAAACTTCGTATTATCATCCCAACCAAAACCCCAGATATTTTCAGCTGTTTTGTTTTGTGCAGCAATCGAATATGTGCCTCCCGTTGATCCTGTTATAATTCGGTAAAGATTATTTTGACTGAAAAAAAAAGGTTCCGAGGAATCATAAAGTTCTTTTGTATCAATCTTTTTTAACGTTTTCTTGTCAAAAAATGTTGTTTTAATACTGATCCGACTTGAATAACTATCTAAAACTATATTATCTAAAAATACATTTACATCCTGTAGATATGAAAAATCAAACAACGTCTCCATGTTTTGTAAGATTGTGGTGTTTTGAGTGTTAGAATTATAGGTAAGTAAAATACCTGGGTTAGAGATGATATAAACATTTTCCAGATCAGAAGCAACTTGAAATCGGATTTTATCTTCTTCATATTTGATTGGATATGAAGAATTTTGGATAGTAGAAAGAGCATCTAGCAGTAAAGTTGCTTTGATTTCAATTTGCGTATTCATTTTATTACAACTGGATAAGCTTAAAATAACGAAATTAAGCATCACTATTAGAACAACTGACTTAATTAATTTTCTTCTCATTTGCTTTTTAGCCTAAGTTAGGAATTTGCTGAAGACCAATAAATTCCGGTAATATTTCTCTGTCTTTTACATCCATCTCTTCCAAGCACAAATCTACTACTTCTTTAAGCTTTACGATGAGTTGATCAATCGAATCCGCCTGAGTATGAGCTCCAGGGATTCCTGGGACAATTCCTACATAACTATTTGTTTCAGTATCTTTTTCTATATAGGCAGTTAAATATTTTTTTGTCATTTGTTTTGCTCCCCGCAATATATTTAGAACCTTATACTATCTAATAATCCAGAATTATCAACTGAATAAACTCCCATGGGTCTCTAAAATCTATCTCTCATAGGTTCCAATTTTTTTGTATTCAACTAGTTGATGCTCCACGCTAATAAACTTCTCTTTCATATCTGTAAAATCACAACCGACATATTTTGTATAAATTTGTAAGGTAGTACTTGACATATTTGCAGAATTTTCAACTTAATTTGTTCTTTCTTGAACCGCTTGATATCTGAATCAGTAATCATTTATTCTGAAATGAATTAAGAATAGCTTCCTTTTCAGGATCTCTTGGTTTTTTTCGTCCTCGGGTAAAACTGGAATCTGATTCAACAAAATCCTTAATCTTTTTATCAATAGAACGAATTCTTTTACTATTGCTTACTTTTTTAATCTGACTTAATTTTAATTTTTTCATATTACTCTTATGTTAAGTATACAAAGAAACAAAAATAGTTCATAGATTCTATTCATTCTGTTTCAGAAATTTTAACTTATCATATTACAATAAGAACTTGATCGAAAAGAGCTCCAGCGGAAGGAATTTCAAAACTTTTTCTTGATAAGAAACCATCATTTCATGCAATGCATCTTTTAGTAATTCTCTGCAATCTCAAATGGTTTTTATCTCAGTGATGACTTCAGGCAAGTCATGGGGAGATAGCCGTGTTGTGCAATATGCCTAGAGGAACCGTCAAATCAACTATATTCCGGGCAAAAAAGCAGTTATAACCTATCGCTACGGAGTAATCGAGATCGAGTATAATATTACTTCGCAATTATCTACTAGGATATTGGTATCAAAAGCTGTAATTGTCCCCTTAATTAAATGTGTCTCCCCTTCTTGAAGAATATCAAGATAGCCTTTATCTGTATAAAATAAGCAATTCACAGAAGAATCAGAAGCCTTCCTACCATCAGTAAGAGTAATTAACGTGATTTCTTTCAAAAATGCTCCACTGCTGTCCTCAACAATCCATTTACTTTTACTATCCATCATACCGGTAAAAAGATATTCTTTCCCAAAATATTTCTCTTTTGCATTCACTTCATTTTCTTTGAATGCTTGATAGAGTGTTTTTATATCAATGGAGGGTAAAGATTCAATTTGTTTTCTTTTTACATCGTCTTTTCCATTGTCTTTACTTGCTATAAAAAGTTTGTTCACATCAATGGAGGGTAAAGATTCACCATTATTATTGTGATCTGGGTAAAATTTTAGTGTTATAAAAGTCGCATGTTTCCTCCTGTTCATTACACCAAAAATACCCGTTGATATAATTATTAAACCGACAATCACCATCAGCGTAATGAACCACCATTGTTCGTGCCATGGTTTTTTTATTTTTTCTAATTCTTCCAATGCAATCTCCTGAGATATTTTTTTTCATTATAACCCGAAAAAACAAAACCCCCAACCAAACCTTAACTTTATTTAGACGAACACTTTTAAGATGTTGCCATTTTAAGGGCAAAGCTATGGATTAAATTCACTTTTTATGGTTTAAATGTTTTTTTTCAAACCACAACAAAACAAAACTGATTGAAAGTAAAAGAATCCCAATGATTACAAGCATTAGCCAATACTCAACACAAAAGAAATATATTGAATTTAAAATAATCAATACTAAAAGAATATAATCCCAATAGAACTGGTTATTTTTATGTAATACCATTTTTGGGTCAGTATCCGAATTGATTATTTTATAGGTTTTAAGACCTGTAAATTCAAGGTCACCACAATATTTTCTATCTATAAGAAGCTTATTATTCTGCAATCGAATAAAGTATATGTATTTGTATCCATTTGATCCACCCTCGCTGGTGCTTTGAATCCATATTCTGTCTCGAAATCTCGCACTTACGAAGTATTCTGTGAAATGACTAGAAATCCATCCCAGTTCTCTTTCCTCTAATAAAGTTAGAGTAGAGTTAAACAAATAGAGGGTGTCAGGATAGAAAAACTCCTCACTAAATCTTTTACCCCCAATCACTAAGACTCTTTCCTCTCCTTGAGATTCAAGTAAAAAAACAGTTTCAATTTTAGCCGATTCAGGAAAATTCTTTTCTACCAGTTGTTGCTTATATTTTGATGTTTTTAAAAAGTATTCATTTACTTCCTGAGGAAGGTTTGGTTCTGGTTTGGTAAGGATTCTATCAAAGATCGGGTGCTCTAGAAATATAACAACAGGATCAGAAGATATATAGAGTTCGTAAGGTATGTTGTCGGTCATAATGATAGGTTCAGATTTACTTTTGTTGGTTAAGTTATTACTACAGCCTGCTAAATTCGGATTGAGCAATAAAAAAGTTAAAAGTGCAATCAGAAAGTAAAAGTAATAAAAGTTCGATTTCTTTTGTGAACTTAAAAAATAATTCATAATTTTATCTCTTTTCAATCGTCTTTAAATATCACTCTATTCTATGATTTTAATCCATCTTATCAGTAATTCAAAGATTCTACTATGTATTGCTTTTCTTGCTGATTAACAGAGGTTGTCATACCAACAAGGTATTTAAGCTCTTACACCGATTGGTTATAGTTATTTTGTCTTGCACCACCAGAAACAGGCGATATTCTTAGTATCCTCTCCTTTTTCCCTTATTTAATGACAATTCTTTCAAAAGTACCCAGATTAAGTCTGAATAATCTATTGGGATCTTCATAAGTAAAGTAATACAGGTTATTATCAATTATCGAAGAATTATTCATTGGACCTGATATTTGTTCAATTTTTTTTTCTTCAGGATTGAATCTGTATTGATCAGATTTATGGGAACCATCTGAATAGTATAACCATCCATTATGGATATAATCTGGATAAATATCCTTTTGTGAGATAACTGACTCAATCTTATTAGTCTGTAAATTCACTCTTCGAAGAATGTTTTCTGATTTGCTAATGTAATATATCCAGTCCTCGTCTAACACTAGATACTGACTTTCTTCGTTGTTTACTTTTGTTTCTTCAGTTCCATCAAATCTCATTTTATAGATCGATTGATCGTCATTAAGATTCTGGTAAACAATCCACTCCTGATTAATGGTTACCAAGTAAACGTCACTTTTTATTTTTTCTTTTTTTGATCCATCAGGTCTTATGCGAAAAAGAATGTATTCTTCTCCTCTCTCCAGATAATAAATCCAATCCTGATACAAAGCAATTATATCTTGAAAAACAACCAATCCAGGGGTTTCGACTATTGTTGTTTTGTTCGATCCGTCTAATTGAATTTTATTGATTGTATTGTTATTCAAGGTTTGTTTTTTCTCGTTATCACTTGGGGAAGCAAAATAAACCCAATCTTTGTGTATGATGATAGGAGAATCAAATGCTATTTTCTCATCGGAAACCTTCTCTTTTTGTGATAAATCAGTTTTTATCTTATATAGCTTATTTTCATCCGCTAAATTAGAGAAATAAATCCAATCACCAACTTTAACAAAATAATCCGACTTGATTAACTGTTGTACTTTTGCTTTTTTATTGATTAGCTTTTGGCAACTAAGTGATGACAAACACAGTAAAAACAAAACAACCAAGACAGAATATTTTACTTTCATTTTTCTAATACCTCTTTAATCTTCAAATCACAATCTTAAACATCTGTAAAACCTTGAAAAGACTGAGACCAAAACCAAAAGCTGACAAGGAAGAGCTAAGAACACCAACTATCAAATAAGAAATCCTTTTACTCTTTTTATATATAAGAGCAGTTGTTATTCCCAAGTAAAACATTCCTCCAAAAATGACCGATGGAATAGTATAAAAGAAAAAATGATATTTATTATATTCAGGTATCTGCTTCCAAGAAGAAGACAGTAAGAAATTAATTGATATTAACATTATTAACATTGATATAAGTGAAATACAATCGACTAGCTTATTAAGGTTTTTATCATTTATCTTTTTAAATCTTCTTGATATTATTGACCAACTGATTACGTAAACAAAGCATAGAACTATAATAATTATTTTTAGATTGTCTACCCACGATTCAGAGATAAATCGTAACAACATCTCTCTCTCCTTTAATGATATATTAACAAGATTCTAATCCTTAGTGGTAGATAAATCCAGAATTTACCTAGTAATTGTATTTTCTTTCTGATTGTTAGCTGTTATGATACCAGCAAGATCTTTGAAATCTAACACTAATTGATTCCAATTTAATTCTTTGTACTCCACGGATTCTCTGATTGAGTTTCAAAAAGTGATTTGTTAACTGAGCTTTTTTATGATATTAGAAGCTAAGTATTCATTAATCTCTGAGTGACGTGGAACAGGCTGGGATTGTTTTGTTTTTGGATTGGAATACCAATCATGAGCTTTGCCGTGCCTAACTAGAATACAACCCATACTGAGAAGCTTATTGATTAGTTTAAGCCTTTTCATCAGGCTAGTACTATTTCTTCTTCTTTCCTGATATAAGGAATTTCTCCAGATTCTAAGACTAATAATAATGCTTTTAAATTCTCAATCAGTTCCTCTTTTGAAAGAGCTTGAGTCTGATATTCAGGAAAATCATTCCAATAACCTAAATAATGTTCTCCATCTTTCCAAAAGGTATATTTTATTGTTTTCATCTATCTTTCTCCTTACCGCAATATTATCCTATGAACCAAGGATTAATGCAATATATCGAAGGTCGTTGCGAAAAAGGGTCTTTGCAAACTGGACTCTACCGGAAGGCATCTCATAGCCTTTTTCTTGATAAGAAACCATAATTTCATGCAATGCATCTTTTAACAGTTCTCTACATTCTTCGATGGTTTTACCCTCAGTGATTACTTCAGGCAAGTCATGGGGAGATAGCCGTGTTGTACAATATGCCTAGAGGAACCGTCAAATCAACTATATTCCGGGTAAAACAACAGTTATACAGGATTGCGAGTCAGAAAAGTGGAATTCAGGTTCTAACTCATAGTCCCAGATCTCTATGTGAGTTTTGAATCCAATGATCTTTCCTTTCACAAAGGTACGAGAGCCTACTTTATAATAAGTATAATCAAACTCCTCAGTACCGGACTTTAAACTTATCTCTCCATCATTATCAATGATGATACATTTAGTATCGGAAATATCCTTTTCGATCGATCCAATAATGCCGTAGATGATATATATCTTATCTTTATATTTCAAATCTGCTTTAGCTGTATTCGCTTTGTATTCCTGATAAAGAGTTTTTGCGTTAATGCAGCGAATATATTCTATTTGGCTTGTTTCTTTATTAAAATATGAGAAATATCTTATCGAAGAAAAAATCGAATTTGGCGGTTTCATATTCATTAGACCAGACAAACCACCACTTGTTATTATCATAATATTATATGCAAGGCCAACTACTAAAACCAATGTAATGAACCACCATTGTTCGTGCCATGGTTTTTTTATTTTTTCTATCTCTTCCAATGCAATCTCCTCAGATATTTTTTTCATTATAACGCGAAAGAACAAAACCCCCAACCAAACTTAACACCTATGTTGTTCATACTACAATGTTAAACATCTGCAAACCTTGAAAAGAGTAAAGACAAACCAATCAAAGACACAATGACTAGAATGATGCTTGATACCATAACTTTGTTTAGCTTTTTCCTATAAGACCGTATTATGGAATAGATACCAATTCCAAAAAGAGCAACG
>JAQVYZ010000019.1 GCA_028708485.1 Caldisericia bacterium
TCAAAGGGCTTTTTGGTAGTGTTACACCCATAATAATACGTACCGAGATAAGGAAATATGTTTAGTTTTTCTTCTTTTTTTAATCTATCAAATTCGATAGGAGGTGGATTGGTGGCAACATCCAGCTGTCCGCTTTCCCATAATGCCAATTCCGTGGCTTGGTTGTCTACCATCGTAAAGATAATCTCTGATAGCTTGACAACTCCAGTATCCCAGTATTTTTCATTTTTAACCACTTCGATTTTATCAGCATGAATCCAATTTTTCATTTTGAAGGGTCCATTGCCGACAAAGTCCTTGGCTGATTTGGACCAATCAGGATTCTTTTCTACGACCAAATGATTCACCGGCAGATACGTAGTAAAAGTCAGCAGCGATAAGAAGAAGGGCGTGTTCGATTCTAAGCTGACTAATAGAGTATTGTCATCTATTGCTTTCACTCCTATATCATCAAGAGAGAAAGGTTTTTCAAGATCAGGAACCTGGCTGTTATCAGCATTTAAAACCGGATTTCCCTTATCATCCAGCTTCGGATAATAATATTTGTTTTCCATCTTAAACTCAGTTTGCCCCTCAGCAGGAACGGCGGAATTCAGGAATTTTCCATTTTTCAGATAATACAGCTGATAAGCATATTCAGAAGCTAACTCCGGAGAGAGAGCTCTTTTCCAGGAATATTCAAAATCATAGGCAGTAACAGGATCCCCATTAGACCAAACTACTCCCTTTCGGAGAGTAAAAGTGTATTCATTGTTTTCGTTGGGACCATTCCATTTTTCTGCCACAGACGGAATAATCTCATTTTGTTCATTATACCTTGTCAAGCCATCGAATAAATTTAATAATACCGTAAACTCAGGAATTCCAGTGGCTTTTCCCGGATCAAGATATTGCGGTTCTGCGGCTATATTATACCGTAAAGTAGACACCGTTTTCTTTGAAGAACAACCGTTCAAAGTCACAACAGAAAACAGAACAGAGACAATAACCAAATAAACAAAACGTTTCATGGCTTCCTCCTCTAATTATCCTGAAAATAACTCTTTATAAAATTGTACAAGGCAAAACTAGTAAACCAATATCCAACCATCTTTTTTTTTAACTTGAAAAAAAAGGATCCAGTTCCTCCATTGAGATTACTCCCTCACGAATCAAGCTGTATCGATCATTTTCAAATAACCGGATCACTGTAGAAGGTAGAGCATCAATCTCTCCCCCATCCAGTATAATTATCTTTTGGGTGGAACTGGAAAGGAGCCAGTTTTGAATAGAATGTCCTTTCCGAAAAGGAGAAGCTCCGCTTGGGTTTGCGCTTGTGGTAAGCAGCGGGAAATCCAGAAAAGAAATCAAATCCAACAGGACTTGATTATCAGGGATTCGCATCCCAATAGAGTCAGGGTCAACCTGACCGAAATAAAGCTTCGATCTCTTTTCAAAAGGTAAGATCACGGTCAAAGGTCCCGGCCAATAAGCTTTCATTAGCGAATGATGCAGGAGCTTTGGTTCACTGATATAAGGCTGGAACTGAGCTACCGTTGATCCAAGCAATATCAAAGGCTTTCCCTTATCGCGTCCTTTCACTTTATACAGCTGGTCAACAGCTTGTGAAAGCACCGCTTTCACCCCGACCCCGTAAAGCGTATCGGTGGAAAAAGCAAGAATGCCTCCGTTATTCAAGTGATGCAGAATAATCTGTTTCTCTAGGAGAGATAATGAGCTTCTGTCAGCTGTCGAAATGATCATTTATGCTTGTATACATTATGTTTGAACATTATTTTTTCTTCATGAGAAAGCAATCGTTTTATATTCTCCCGGTGCTGCCAAATTCCTAAAGCAGCAAAGAAAAACACAAACACCCAAGCTAACTTGTTTTGAAAATTCGTGGCAGGATGAAGCCAAATCATTAACCAAGGCGCTGTGCATAGCGCTAGGATGGAAGCCATTGATACCCATCCGGTAATGAATATGGTGAAAATCCATATGACAACCAGTATCAAAGCGATCCGGTAATCATACATCAAGAGTAAACCCGCAGTGGTTCCAATTCCCTTTCCTCCCTTGAAAGAAAGAAAGAGTGAAAAATTATGTCCCAGGATGGCGGCTGAGGAAAGGAGCAGAGAAAGACCGCGTTGTCCCGGAAACAGCTTTTCTGCAATCAGGAAAGGAACGATTCCCTTGGAGAGGTCGAACAATAAGGAAATAATGCCAAACTTAAAGCCTAGCACTCTTGTAATGTTGGTAGCGCCTATGTTTCTGGATCCTTTCTCCCTGACATTCGTATGACAAAAAACCAGAGCCAGCCAATATCCAAATGGAATAGAGCCGTAACAATAAGCACCAAGAACAAACAGAGCGATGGTTAAGATAATAAGAACCCTCCAATAATCCTTGGTATGCCAGATAGGTCATCCTTCACAAACAGATTGGTAAAACCGGATTCTTTCATCAGTTTTAATGCAGATTGTTTTTGCTGGTATCCAATCTCAAACACAAGACAACCTCCGGGTACCAGATACTGTTTCGATTGATGAATCAGCGACCTGATCACTTCCAGTCCGTCTTTTCCACCATCCAGAGCAATTTTGGGTTCAGATTGCACTTCCTTTGAAAGCGACGGTATCTGTTCGTTTGGAATATAAGGGGGATTGGAAACTACAAAATGATACTGTCTTTGTTCAGGTACTTTTGAAAATAGGTCGCTTTGAAAAAAATGGATTCTATGGAGCAAATGATGATTTCTGGCATTTTCTTTCGCTACTTCAAGCGCTTTTTCCGAGATATCCAGAGCATCAATCAGAATATCACCACAATGATGAGCCAAAGCAATGGAGATGGCACCTGAACCTGTTCCAATTTCAATGATTTTGACTGGTTGTATCGGGTATTTTTTTATTTGAGCAATCGTTTCTTCTACCAAAATCTCTGTTTCATGCCTGGGAATCAGCGTATGTTGATTCACAAAAAACGAGAGCGCAAAAAATTCCCGTTTATTGGTCAAATAGCTCAATGGTGCCCCTTTTGCTCTTTTTTTGAGTAATTGCTTATAACGAAATTCTGATGATCTATCGACTTTATTCAGCCAATTCTGATAAAGAGACAACTTATTCTGCTTGGTTACATATGATAGCAGCATTTCTGCTTCAATACGGCTGGACGCTTTGTTTACCAGCTCTTTATGCCCAAAAAATATCAGGTCTCCAATCGTTTTTTCTTTTACAACTTTAGGTTTTTTATGTCTCTCTTCCATGAATTACCCGACTCCCTCTCTACGCTTCTGATCATAATCCACACGAAGAGTATGAATCAATTCACCGAGATCACCGTTCATGATTTCAGGAAGGTTATACAAGGTTAACCCAATTCGATGGTCCGTCACCCTATTCTGTGGATAATTGTAAGTGCGGATTTTTTCAGATCGGTCACCCCATCCCACCTGTGCTTTTCTCTGGGCAGCCTCTTCTTTTGCAATTCTGCTCTGCTCTTCTTCCATTAATTTGGCGCGGAGTATTTTCATAGCTTGTTCTTTGTTCTGTAATTGAGACCGTTCATCCTGACAACTGACCACAATACCGCTTGGTATATGAGTGATGCGAATGGCAGTCTCATTTTTCTGGACGTTTTGTCCACCATGTCCGGATGCATTGAATACATCAATTCGAAGGTCTTCCTGTTTGATAGAAATTTCAGCTTCTTCGGCTTCCGCCATAACAGCCACCGTTGCAGTGGAGGTGTGAATTCTTCCACTGGCTTCTGTTTCCGGTACACGCTGAACCCTGTGAACACCGCTTTCGAAACGAAGATAATGGAATACACTGTTCCCTTCAATCGAGAAGATAATCTCTTTAAAGCCGCCCAATCCTGTTGGATGAGAGGATAACAGAGCGATTTTCCAACCCTTGATTAAGGCGTAATTGCTGTACATTCGAAAAAGATTGGCTGCAAACAAGGCTGCTTCCTCACCACCCGCAGCTGCTCTGATTTCCATAATGGCATCACGGTCATCCTGCGGATCTTTTGGAAGAAGCAACACTTTCGCTTCTTCTTCCAGAGATTCCAATTTTAACTGAGTCAATACGATTTCATCTTCAATTTCTTCCAAAAGGTCTGTTTCAGATTCCTCATTTTTTAAATGGTTCAAATCCTCAAGGTCCTTTTTGGTAAGAAGATAAGTCAGATATAATCTATGATAAGGTTTTAAGTCTGCTTCCTCTTTCCCATACTTGATCAACAGGTCTGAGTCTTTCAATACTTCTTCTGTAGTGAGTTTTCCGACAACTTCTTCGTATTTTCGGCTTAATTCAGCCAGCTTTTCAAACATACCCAACCATTCTTCTTTCTACCAATATTTATTTATTATCGATCGCAATACTCTCCAGGAATTTTTCATTCGAGGGAGTTTCGCTAGCCCATTTAATGAGTCTCTCTAAAGCCTCAGAAGTGTCCAAATTAGAGATGAACCGTCTGAGTGTCCAGATTCTTTTGAGTTCATCGGGTAAATACAGCAATTCTTCTCTTCTGGTACCGGATCGCTTTACATCAATAGCTGGATGGAGCCTTCTTTCAGCCAACTTTCTGTCTAAAACCAATTCCATGTTGCCTGTTCCTTTAAATTCCTCATATATAATCTCATCCATTTTTGATCCGGTTTCCACTAGTGAAGTTGCAATAATGGTCAAACTACCACCGCCATCAATATTTCTTGCAGCACCTAATACTTTTTTAGGTCCATGGATAGCCGCTGTGTCTAAACCTCCGGTTAAGGTTCTACCGCTTGGCGTGACAGACAAGTTGTAAGCACGCGTCAGTCTAGTTATACCATCCAATAGGATCACCACATCACGTTTGGATTCTACTAAACGTTTCGCTCTCTCTACCGCAAGCTCTACGACTCGTATATGGTTTTCCGGCAGTTGGTCAAAGGTGGAAGAAATGACATCCGCTTTGACAGATCGCTGCATATCGGTTACTTCTTCAGGGCGTTCATCTATCAAGAGAATCATCAGATATACTTCAGGATGATTAATCGAGATACTCTGGGCTATTCTCTTAATGACAGTGGTCTTTCCAGCTTTGGGGGGAGAGACGATCAAACCTCTCTGTCCTTTGCCCAGCGGAGCGATTAAGTCAACCAGCCTGACAGTCATATTGGTCACTTCCGGAGATTCCAGCTTGAATCTTTCAATGGGAAAGATAGGGATTAAATCTTCAAACCTAGCTCTGCCCTGTACTTCTTCATAGGGGATCCGGTTAATTGTCTCCAATTTCAATAAGGCGGCATATTTTTCATTTTCCCTTTCAGGGAGGCGGATAAAACCCTCTATCTCATCTCCTTCGCGTAAACCAAATTTCTTAATCTGAGAAGGAGCGACATAAATATCTGTCGATGAGGGAAGGTATTTGGCTGATCGAAGAAAACCATACCCGTCGGGATGAATATCTAAAATCCCTTTGCCTCTGTGTAACAATGGAATTTCATCATCCTTACGTTTTTCTTCTCTTGGCGGTCTGATCACCGGTACTGCTACAGGTTGAATAGATTCCAGAGGTACTTCTGTGGTTTCAGGCATAACATTGTGCTCTTCTTCAGGCTCATTCTTTGCCGTAGTAGTGGTTGAAGCAGGTTCTGCCCCTTTATTCAACTCGAGTATCATGTCGATTAACTCATCTTTTTTGTACCGGGTATAACGCTTAATGTTAAATTCCCTCGCTACATCATATAAATCTCTCGCTTTAAGGTTCTCTAATGTTTCTCTTGAATAGTTCTCTAATTTGGTCAAGAGACGCCTCCCTTTCTGTATCTTTCTCTGTGATAAGATTTAACTTCTGATTACATAAAAAATCAGCTCTTGTATTTTTTTCTCTCCTAATATGCTCGATTAAGAAATGATGAAATCGAGGCTTCATAGATAAGTAACATTCAAAATAAGGAACCAGGTTCGTTGACTTCACTCGGTAATACCCATTCAATTGTTTCACCAGCAATTCACTGTCACTGAGCACTTGCACTTCATTGAAATGATGGTTTATGGCGTAAAGAAGCGCCATCAACAACCCGGAATATTCTGCCTGGTTATTGGTTGCTAACCCTAAGAAAAAGCTCTCTTCATGAATCACCTGACGATTCTGAAAGATCACATAAGCACAACTGGACAATCCGGGATTCCCCCTTGAAGCACCGTCAATATAGATTTGAATCATCAATCTACCATAATAATCCGTTTGCAGTTGTCACAAAAATGAAGCTCATCCTTTTGGGTGTAAAGCTGATCTAATTTACTGGTGGGGAGCATAAACCGACAAATCTGACAAACACCCTTTGCGATTAAGGAGACTGCCTTTCCCTGACTTTGCAGGAAAGTTTTGTCAAAAGTCTCCAGCCAGTCCTCATCAATTTGTAACCGCAATTCTGATTTCTTTCGCTCAAGATCCCGTAAGGAAGAGTTGGTTTCTTCTACCAGGGTGGTATGAGCTTCTTTTTTGAGTTGCAACAGGTTCTGCGCATCAAGATAGTCCTTTTCTATTTGAGTTGATTTTGTCTCATCGGCTTCCAGTAAATCCATTATCTCTAGCACTTTGTCTTCCCTATGACTCTTTGCCGTTTCATTCTCTTTGATTTTTGCTTCGATGTCTCGTAAATATTTCGGATTGGCGGTATGGGTAGTGAACAATTCTGTATTCCATTTTTTAATGTTAGCTTCAATGGTTTCCAACTGTAAATTCTCTACCAAAAGTAATCCTTTATGGCTGGCAATACTCTGCTTTAGCTCATTCCGCTGTTTTTCAGCAGCTGTAAAAGTCTTTTCTAACGCCGATAAAGAAAAAACAGATTCACGCAGTCTTTTTTTAATTTCTGCTTCCTGGTCACAAAACCTTTGCAGTTCGAATAAAAGATTCACATTTCTCATATGGTAAGATAATGGGCCCTGAAGGACTTGAACCTCCGACCCGCTGGTTATGAGCCAGCTGCTCTAACCGACTGAGCTAAGGGCCCGTCAAACCTCCTGACATAAACTTAAAAGGGTATAAACGGGTAATTTGTTTTCATTTTTATGTGCTTATATCAATTTAAATAATTTTTAAAGATTGTCAAACGCTATCATAAAAAAGGTTTTGACTACCGAATAAAAAATGATAACTTAAAAAGCGTTGTGGCTTAATAAATGAACAAGGGGGATATTTAAATGCGAACTGGTTTTCGATTCATCCGATCCTGGAAAACACTGTTTTTATTCGTTCTCACCAGCATTCTGATTTTCAGCTCTCAATGTGTCTATGCTGCTGATACGGCGGTTACGGCATCCAATATCACTAAAATCTGGATCTCCATCGGTATACTCATTTTAGCTGCTATACTTTTTCTAACTGAAAAATTACCTTTAGCGATAACCTCCTTAATGGTGCCTGTGCTATTGGTTATATTCCAGGTCATCTCTTTTAAGGATGCGTTTTTTGGTTTTTCAGACCAATGGGTGTTACTGTTCCTGATGATGTTTATCGTGGGTGATTCCTTATTTAAAGTCGGAATCGCTGATAAAATCGGGAAGGCGATTATCAAAATATCCAAAAACAACGAACGGCTGGTGATTATTTATGCGATGCTGATCGGTGGTGTTATGTCGGCATTCCTGAATAATACCGGTACTGCAGCCTGCTTATTACCCATTATGCTGGCAATCAGCAAAACCAGCAAAATCGAACCAAAGAAATTATTAATTCCGATGGTTTTTGGTGTTTCCCTAGGAGGCATGCTCTCTTTGATCGGCACCCCTCCAAATGGTATCATCCAGTCTGCTTATGAACAAGCCACCGGAAAAGCTTTCGGTTTTTTTGAATTTGCAAAGCCAAGTATTTTTATTTTTATTATTGGAATCCTGTTTTACGCGACCATCGGGATGAAAATCCTGGACAACATCTGCAAAAAAAGCACCGGAAAAGTAAAAGAATACCATACGGATGAAGCCGATGCAGTTCAGGCAAATCCCACGGTGTTCCGAACCAAAAAAGCTGGTATCGCTTTGTTTACTTTTTTATTAGTGCTATTCTTTATGATTATGGATCCTGTATGGGGACGACTCTTTAATAATGCGATAATCGTCAACTTTTTCAAGAATGTTCCTTTGGTTGTGTACGCGATGATCGGTTTTATCATATTGGTTGCATCCAAAACAATGACAGTCAAGGAATCGTTTGAAGCGGTGGATTGGAGCACTATCTTCTTATTTGCCGGGATGCTCTCCCTGAGTAAAGCCCTCGAAGCTACTGGCGCTGCGATGTATATTGGTAACAGTATTGTGAATGTTACGAAAGTGCTTCCAGTTGATCCAAAGATGGCCGCTTTAATTGGCTTAACTCTGATCTCCAGTATTGTGACCAATTTTATGTCCAACACGGCCACTGCTGCATTATTCGCTCCGATTGCGATTGCAATCGCCACCCAGCTGGGTATGAATCCTGTTTCGTTGTTAATGGCAGTTGGATTGGGCGCTTCGATGTGCTTCCTGACTCCGGTCGCTACTCCTCCCAATACATTGGTGGTCATCCCCGGTAAAATTTCTTTCATAGAGTTTTTCAAAGCAGGATGGTTGTTGCAGTTAATTGCTACGATCATGCTGATTTTATTAATTCCGGTATTTTTTCCACTGTGAGGTAATCCATCAGCAAAAGTCAAACTTTCCAGATACATCATCAAGACGCAACCTGCCAAGCGCGGGTTGCGTCTTTGCATACCCACCACGGAACGATTCACACGCCTGTTTTTATGCCGGTTGGAACAGCAGGAACTGTCAAGGCGGTAACGGTTGACCAGCTAAAGGAGACAAACACCCAGATTATTCTCGGTAATACTTATCATCTCTATCTGCAGCCTGGAGACGATTTAATTGCTGAAGCCGGCGGTTTGCACCGGTTCATGAATTGGGATCGATCGATTCTGACAGACAGCGGTGGATTCCAGGTTTTTTCTCTCTCGAAAATCAAGAAAATCGAAGAGGATGGGGTGATGTTCCAATCATTTCGCGATGGCTCCCGGCACTTCTTTTCACCGGAAAAAGTAATCGATATTCAACAAAATCTTGGGTCTGACATCATGATGCCTTTGGATATCTGCACCCCATACGGCCTTGAAAAAAGTGAAATGAGAGAATCTACAGAAAAAACGATTCGTTGGGCAAAACGTTGTTTGGATCATAAAAATAAAAACAGCCCTCAATTGTTGTTCGGTATTGTTCAGGGCGGATTTGAGACAGAATCCAGGATTGAATGCGCAGAAAAACTTCAAGAGATGGAATT
>JAQVYZ010000020.1 GCA_028708485.1 Caldisericia bacterium
GTGACCTGAAAGAGAAGGAGAAGAAGGCTCTCATTGAGAAGATTGAACGTCATAAAATCGATATGGTGGTTTGTACCCATGCGGTGATCCAGGAAACAGTAAAATTTGACTCACTTGGCTTGATTGTAGTGGATGAACAGCATCGATTTGGTGTATTACAGCGTTCCATGCTGCGTGAAAAAGGAGTTTGGCCTCATACGTTAGTGATGAGTGCTACTCCTATACCCAGAACGATCGCTCTGAGTCGTTACGGGGATTTGGATGTCTCTGTTCTCTCAGAAATGCCAGCTGGAACTAGGCAGGTTACCACCAGAATTTTACATCGAACCCATCAGGAGGAAGCCTATACCGCTATTCAAAAAGAATTAGAGAATGGCAATAAGGCTTTTTTGATCTGTCCGTTAATTGAAGAGTCCAGTAAAATACAAGCTGAAAATTCGATTCAAAAATCGGAAGAGATGAAAACGTTATTTCCAAAAACAGATGTCTTCCTGTTACATGGCAGGTTAACCGCTGAGGAAAAGGAACAAGTGATGAAAAAATTTAAAGAGACACCTTCCGCTTTGCTTGTCTCAACCACAGTAGTAGAGGTAGGTATTGATATCCCTGAAGCGACGATTATTGTGATTGAAAACGCGGAAAGATTTGGATTGGCGCAACTTCATCAATTGAGAGGAAGAGTAGGAAGAAAGTCCCAACAAAGCTATTGTTGGTTGATTGTTGAGAACGAGAACGCAATAGAGAAACTGAGCATTATGGAAAAAACTAATTCCGGTTTTTCAATTGCTGAGGAAGACCTTCAGCAAAGAGGTCCCGGGGAGTTATTCGGCGAAAGGCAAAGCGGTTTCTTCCATCATTCGATGATTCAGCTAGAAAAAGACGCTATCTTGATGGAAGAGGCAAAAGGATTAGTTGATTCCATCAAGGAAGAGTCGGACTTTTGGAAAATCCTAAAAGAAGAAATCGAATTCAGAAAACCCTTTCTCGAGAAACGAAACCTACAAGATATTGGATAATCTGGTTACTGCTAATTCCTTTTTTATTTCGATAAAACCAACGTTTTAGTTTCTGGAATCCATTCCGAGGTAAAATCCAGGTTTTCAGCTATAAATTTTACTGGCACATAGGTTCTTTCGTTTTTGACAACCGGTGGAGAGATAAGGTCGTATTCCAAATTATTGACAATAGCTTTGGGATTGTTTATCTGGAGACGAATCTTGCTTTTGTCATCAGATATGACAATTTCTTTTGTGTTAGGCAGCCACTCCACTTTTGCAACGATAATATCCATAATCAAACGAAGTGGTACCATGGTTATGCTATTCTGATCTATAAAAGCTGGAGGATAATCAATATTGCTGATTTCCTGATCGTTGACCATATAAATCTCGCTACCAATGGGAATACGGATTATCAATTGCGGTTTCTTTGTGTTTACTTCTTCGTTGGGTAAATCGTCTGGAAGTTTCTTTGGTGGAAAAATTTTGGAAACCAGTTGGCAACCGGATAAAGTAAAAGTCACTAAAAGTAATAAACTTAAGGTAATCCATAATTTTTTCATCCATTTTCTCCTTAAAAAACTTTATACAACATCAATGGTAACAGTGTAATAAAAAAACTCTGTATACCAAATAATTTCGAGACCTTTCTTTACTCTTCTTTCAAACTTTGTTAAACTATTTAGCTGTGTGTTTTAATCTGTTGTATTTTGAGGTGTGCAGAATGTCCGATATGTTGGATAAACCGTTAGATGAGTTTGAAAATGCGATTCTTAACAATACTGATCAGACCATTGGTTCTTACAAAAAAGGCGATGTGCTGAAGGTTAAAATCGTCAAAATTGATCAAGATTGCTTATTAGTGGATCTAGGGAGAAAAAGTGAGATTTTTATCCCATTGGAAGAGGTCTTGTACGACCCAAACCAGCCCTTAAGCGAACAATATAAAGTGGGGGAGGAGATTTCAGTCAAGATTGTACGGGATGAAAAATCCCGAGGAGGCATCTTTCTATCACAAAGAAGAGCCATGTATCAATCTCAGGTAGACATTATTGAAAAGGCTTTTAAGAACCAGGATACTATTCCCGTAAAAGTGCGCGAAAGAGTGAAAGGCGGCTTAGTGGTTGATATAAATGGCATTCAGGGATTTTTACCAAGCTCTTTAGTGAGTGTCAAAAGAGATGTCAACCTCGATAATTATATTGGACAGTCTTTGCCTACGAAGATCATTGAATTTGATCCGCAGAAAAGGAAAGTCGTTGTCTCTCACAAAGTGACCGAGGAAGAAGAACTGAATAAAAACCGAGGCGCTTTCATTTCTTCTTTGGAGATTAACTCCCTGATCGATGGTACTGTTACTAATGTACTTGATTATGGTGCTTTTGTTGATATTGGATACAATATTGAGGGGTTAGTGCATATTTCAGAATTAACTTGGAGCTCTTCCAAACGACCTAATGATGTTGTGAAAAAGGGCGATGCTATCAAAGTCCGCATTATTGGTATCAGTGAAGATCAGCAAAAGATCTCTTTAAGCTATAAAAGAACGCTTCCTGATCCCTGGGAAATGGTTCAGGATAAATATAAACCAGGTGATGTAGTGGAAGGCACATTAGTCAAAGACCTGAATTTTGGTGCAATCGTTGAATTAGAAGATGGAATTAATGCGTTTCTGCATATCTCTCAGGTAAGCCATCGCAGGATTAATTCAATAAAGGAAGAACTTGAAATCGGCGATAAAGTTAGTGCTGAGATTGTTGAGATCGATACTACCCAAAAGAAAATAAAACTAAGCAGGAAGAATTTGCTTCCTCAGGAAGAGCCGTTAGAACAAGAACAAAACCAGGAAACTGTCAATCAGAATAAAGATGAAGATCTTTCCAGTTTTGTGGATGTTTTTGTGCCTAAAAAAGCTGAATAAAAGGGATTTGAAAGGGTATGAGGCATTAGATTATGAACAGGAAGCTTTTTTAATCACCTTGATTTCTTTGTCTTCAGGTTTTTTGTACGGAAAGTTGGTTTGAATCTATGAAACAAACTGCCTATCCTTTTTTGACGGAACTTAATCCACAACAATTAGAAGCGGTTACACATTTAAACGGACCTTTGGCGGTGTATGCGGGCGCTGGTTCTGGTAAAACAAGAGTCATTATTTACAGAATCGTTTTTCTCCTGGAACAAGGGATACCTATGGATAATATCCTTGCTGTCACTTTTACCAATAAAGCAGCTGGGGAGATGAAAACGCGTATATCTACTCTTATACAAGCATCAAAATCCCTGAAGTGGATGGGCACTTTTCACTCGATCTGTTTGAAAATACTCAGGATGGAAGCTAAACATATCTCTTTGAATTCGGGATTTGTCGTCATAGATGAAGAGGATTCTTTATCTCTGATCAAAGATTGTATGAAAGAAATGAACATTGATATCAAGCGTATTAATCCAAAGTCAATATATAACGCTATCTCAGATGCTAAAATACAGATGGTACAATTAGAAGACTATCTTAAAAGTGCTGGACAGAGTTATTTTACAGAGATTGTTTATTCCATATTTTCGCTTTATGAAAAAAGAAAACGAGAAACTAGCTGTCTAGATTTTGATGATCTAATTACGCAAACGATATATTTGTTTGAACACCATCCTGCTGTTCTGGAGAAATACCAGGAAATTTTCCAGTATATTCTAGTAGATGAATACCAGGATATTAATTACTCACAATACCGGTTTTTGCAGTTGATCAGTGGAAAATACAATAATATCTGTGTTGTAGGGGATGATGACCAATCCATTTATTCTTTTAGGGGTGCCTCACCGGATGTAATGTTGAAATTTACAACCGATTTCCCTAATCCAAAGATGATTAAGCTGGAACAAAACTACCGTTGTTCAAAAACTATTTTGTCTGCATCGAATGCGATTGTGAAAAATAACCACAAACGGGAAAAAAAGGTGCTTTGGACCGACAATGAAAATGGTAATCCTTTGCATCTTATTATTTGCATGAATGAGAAAGATGAAGCCCAGAAAATCGTGCGCATCATTCAAGAACAAAAAATACAAGAAAATCGCTCATATAATGACTTTGTTATCCTTTACAGAGTCAATGTAGCCAGTCGAAATTTTGAAGAAGCCTTAATTGAGAATGGGATACCTTACCAGCTCATTGGTGGCTACCGTTTTTATCAACGTAAAGAAATCAAAGATTTTTTGGCGTATATCCGAATAGTGTTTAATCCTCTTGATAGAATAAGTATTAATAGGGTGATCAATTATCCGAAACGGAATATTGGTTCTGTGTTTATTCGCAAAATTGATGAAATTTCGGTAAAAAATGAAATCAACTTTTTACATGCTTGCCGTCATTTAATTAAGAACGATAAATCCAGTACAAGAGGAAAAAAAGGATTAGAGGAATTTTTAAGCGTTATAGAATATGGAATCGAACATATAAATTCTCAAAAATTGTCCGTTTTATGTGAAAATCTATTGAAAAAATCAGATATGATTACAACTCTATATCAAGAATATCCGGACTACATTGCTAAAGAAAAAGAAGCGAATCTTCTTGAGCTTATTACCGCGATACGCAGATTTGAACTGGAACATCCTGCTGGAACCGTTCAGGACTTTCTTTCTGAAGTTGCTTTATTTTCTGATTCAGACCAATTTGATGCTGTTTCAGATAAGGTTACCATGATGACCGTCCATTCAGTGAAAGGTTTAGAATTTCCAATTGTTTTTATGTCAGCGATGGAAGAGGGGCTGTTTCCTCATTACCTCTCCAATACCAATGCTGAAGCATTAGAAGAAGAGCGAAGATTATGTTATGTTGGTATGACGAGGGCAAAAAAAGACTTATATATTTCTTATGCCATGAATAGGGAGATCTATGGAAAAACTTCCAGGACAAACTCTTCTCGATTTATTAGTGAAATTCCTGAAGAAATGCTAGAAGTTGTAAAAGGAAGAGCTAATATTCATTCAGAAAACACAGTATCGGAGTTTTTTGGAACGAAACTCATTCCAAAAACTATCTCTCATCATGCAGAAATATATGAAAAAGAGAAACAGATTCCAATCGATCTTGATAGCATTCAAACCGGGGATGAGATTGATCATAAGATTTGGGGAAGAGGAATAGTACTTTCTATTGAGAGTGTCAACCAGGATTCCGTACTTCGGATTCATTTTGATACTGTCGGGGAAAGGTTGCTGAATCTTAGGTTCGCACCGATTAAAAAGATCTGATCAATTCCTCTTTAAATAAAACCAACAAAAAAAGGGCGGGGGGTATACCCCCCGCCCTTTTTTTGTTGGTAACAAGAAATAAGAATTATCTTCTGCGAGTAGTTTTTTTCTTCTTAATGACAACTGTTTTGTCTGGTTCAGATACTTTTTCGGATTTGTAAGAGGATGTAGAATCTGCTTTGTATTTTAAACCATTACCAGTAGCCGTAGAAAGAGCAGGTACAATAACGCCATTCATGGCTTGTTCTTCCTTTTTCTCCCACAACACTACCATTGGAACGACGATATAGATGGAGGAATAGGTTCCTACGAGCATTCCGACTAATAAGATAATACAAAAATCTAATAAGGAAGCGCCTGCGAATATTGTCAAAGCGGCGATACCCAAAACGGTCGTAAAGGAAGTATTGAAGGATCTGGTCCAGGATTCTGTGACGGATTTGTTCGCAATCTGTGCAAATGTCTGATTTCCCTTGCGGTATTTAATATTCTCTCGTAATCTATCCAGGATAACGATTGTATCCTGTAACGAATAAGCAACAATAGACAAGACAGCAGCTACAGCGGGAGTATTGATTTGAATCCTAAACAAGGAAACAACGCCAAGAGCAATAATGGTATCATGCAACAACGCTAAAATACCTGCCAATCCGTGTTTCCAATGGAACCGAAAGGCAATGTAAATTAAGATCAGTAATAAGGCAAGAGAAATAGTCAGGATAGCGTTTTTCCGGAGTTCAGCACCAATCACAGGGCCGATTACCTCTATGCTTTGAGTATCTTTGTTGATTTTCCCGAGTTCTTTTTCTAAAGTAGTAACGATTTCATCTTTATTAGACACATCAGACAACCGGATCATGGCATGTTTTTTATTGCGCTGGTCCAGCTGGATGGTGGCGTTTGCCTGGTTAAAGGTGGAAAGAACTTCCCTGATCTTGCTTTCTTGAACTTCTTTATCAAAATCCAGGTTCATCAACACGCCACCGGTAAAATCGATTCCAAAATTTAACGGTGATTTCATCGGACTAAAGAATGTGTTGAACAACATGATTAAAAGACTGATTATGACCATGATACCGGAGATAGAGAGAAAACCTTTACTCTTCCCGATTATGTTCCATTCCAAAATTGGACGAATATTCATCTTTTTTTCTCCTTATTCCTATTATCTTTTCAATCCAAACAATTTTTCATTGATTTTTGGATTAGTGATAGCGATGACATTTAAGATAAACCTTGTAAAAAAGTAGGAAGTAATCAAAGCAGCTATGATACCGGAGATCAAGGTGATAGCAAACCCTTTAATGGTGGGAGTACCGAGAGCCCATAGCACAACCATAGCCAGGATCATAGCAAAGTTTGAATCAAAGATAGCGGTCCAACCATGAGCAAATCCTGAGGATACAGATGAAAACAATGTTCTACCTGTTTTATAATCTTCTTTAATTCTTTCAAAGACAATAACATTTGAGTCTACTGCACCTCCGATGGATAAGATGGCTGCACCAATGGCTGGCAGAGAGAAAACAGAACGAATGGCTAATAAAAATCCTAAATACAGAAAAGCATAAAGTAGTAATGCCAGGGCTCCGATGACACCAAACATCTTATAGCAGAAGATCATATAAAGTATAACTGCTAAAATGGCGACAATAGCACCAATTTTTGTATTATTAATCGTGTCTTTACCTAAGGAAGGACCGACAATTCTTTCTTCGAGAAAAGTCAGCTTTAATGGCAGAGAACCGCCTCTTAATAAAGCGGCTGTTTCTTGTGCTTGTCTGATAGCGTCTTCATTTTTACTTTCACCAAAAGTGATCACGGCATTGCCATCTGTAATCGCTTCGTTCACGGTAGGAGCCATCAGCTCTTCTTCATCCAGGAAAATCTTAATAGTTTTACCAACGTTCGCAGCGGTACCATCCGCGAACTTTTTCTTTCCTTCTGCATCCCATTCCAGCTGAACAACAGGTTGCCTGGTTCCACCGTCTTTTATCGTCTGGAAAGCAAATGTGGCATTTTTCAGGTTTTTACCGTCCACGATAACAGTGCCGGCTTCATCTTTAAAAGTTAATACAGCGAGTTTACCGATAATTTTCTTGGCCTGGTCAATATCAGAAAAACCCGGTATATCAACAATCAAACGGTCGGTTCCCTGGATAGAGATACTGGTTTCGCTCACACCAAGGCTGTTAATTCTTTTTTCCAGAACACTTCTGGCTTTTTCCAAGTCTTCTACAGTCATTTTCTTGGGAACTAATGATTCTAAGTCTTCATTAGTTACCTCTTCTGTGGTGGTCGTTTCCGTAGTTTTTTCTGTGGCTTCTTCTGATGTTTTAGTTTCTTCTTCGGCAGCAGTTTCTTCAACAACTTCCTCAATCGGTTCAGCCTGTAAAACTAAATGAACACCGCCTTGCAGGTCAAGGCCATATCTTACATCGTTTCGATAAGAATAAATACTTAAGAATGCTAACCCTATTGCGAGCAAAAGAATTACCAATTGTTCCCATTTGATTCTTTTCATAGCTTCACCTTTCCCATTATTAATCAAACAAAAGACTATTATAAGATTATCTTAACCCTTCGTCAATGTAATGTTTTTTGAACAAAAATAATAAGGGGGGTTGTATTGAATAAATTAATTATTAAAATAAATCACCATGAAACTTGATAAAAGAAGTTACATAGAAAAGATTAGTGAAGTGTTAGCGTTCCTTAAGCTGACTGATGTTGCCACGGCATCAGAAAAATTATATGAATATTTATTTATATTATTTCAGCAAAATCAAGTGATGAACCTTGTTTCGGTAAATACAATGGATGAACTCATACAAACACATTTGTACGATTCGCTCATACCGGTTCAGTATTTTCCTGAACTCATCAATAAGGTGAATTGCTTAAAAGCGATAGATATTGGCTCGGGTGGTGGTTTTCCGGCTATACCTATGTCTATCGTATCTCAGAACTCTCAATGGATCATGGTGGAATCGATACAAAAAAAAGCAAACTTTTTGAAAAAGGCTGTCAAAGAATTAAAACTATGCAACACCATTATTATTCCATTCAGGATGGAGGAATTTATTAAAACATGCCCAATCCCTCCCCTGCATCTAGTCACTATTCGGGCTGTTGGAAAAATTGAAGTGATTTATCCTTATATCCAGGTTTTTAGAAAAAGACATATTCCCATTGTTTTATGGAAACACCCTGATGAACTGGAAAAATTTAATGAAAAACAGAAAGAACCTTTGCTGTATGAGGATCATCCTTACCCCGTCAATAACGGATCTAAACACATTCTCTTGGTTCGTTAAATTCATTTTTAAAAGAAAAAAAGGGGGGCTCTTGTTATCTATTATTAAAAGTTTGTGTGTGGAAGGTTTGTATGTTCATGAGGTGGATGTGGAGGTTGATGTCTCCTACTCCGCTTTGCCTTCTTTCACTATCGTTGGATTACCGGATACAGCAGTGCAGGAAGCCAGAGAAAGGGTAAGGTCAGCTGTTCGGAATAGCGGGTACCAATTTCCTATAGCCAGGATTGTAGTTAATCTTGCACCGGCTGACATTAAAAAGGAAGGATCTGGTTTTGATTTACCAATAGCACTAGGCATCCTTACAGCATCAAATCAAATTGAACTATTTCAATCAGAAAAGGCATTTTTTGTTGGGGAACCATCCTTGGATGGGAAAGTAAAACCAATTACTGGTTTATTTCCATTAGTATTGGAATTGGATGAATATGAGGATGAGCAGTACAAGATTTATTTCCCACTTGAAAATTTTCATGAAGCTTTCTCAACACATCTTCAATTGTATCCATGTAGTTTATTGAGCGAGGTAATTGGTCATCTTGCCGATATTATTCAAAGTCTACCGATAAAACCAGCACTAAAAACGAGTAATATGGCAGAATACGGAGACATGGAAGATGTTATCGGACAGACTTATGCAAAAAGAGCCTCGATTATTGCTGC